>JBFEQR010000019.1:0-12989 GCA_041549425.1 Yoonia sp.
ATCCGTCAGATTGACTGCTTTTTCTCCCTCGACGGCGAAGACAGCTTGCTTCCCCGAAATACTTCCAACGAGTAACCGCATCGAATCCTCCAATTTGATAGCTTCAATTTTTTGACGATAATGTGTACTAATGTCAAATAATATCGATAATGATGTCATAGGAGATGAAATGGTCGCTTGGTCAAGCTATAAATCAGAGGCGAAAGCCCGTGGCGCCTTGGCGCTAGAGTTTTATGTCGCGCAAAGCACACCCGCCAAAAAACCAGAGGATGTGAAGGCCGCTTTGCCCGATCATCTGGCCTATCAAGCGGCACTGGAGGAATCTGGAAATCTGGCGTTCGCCGGGCCCATGTCGGACGAGAGCGGCGCATATATGCAGGGCATGGGGCTTATTATCTACCGTGCTGTCAGTCTTGAAGCCGCCCGCGCACTTGCTGAAAGTGACCCGATGCACAAGAGTGGCGCGCGCAGTTTCACATTGCGGCGATGGATGATAAACGAGGGTTCACTAAATCTATTTGTTGGACTTTCGACAAAGGCTGTAAGTCTAACGTAACTCAACTGAATACGTAGGCTATGAATATGATGGATGACACCGGATCAAAAGAAAGCTCGGCCACGCACGGAGCTTACTTAACGCTGCGGGACATGATTCTGACGGGTGCGCTGCCTGCCAGTCAAAAACTGAAAATCGAACAGTTGCGCACTATACTTGATACGGGTGCCTCGCCCGTGCGCGAAGCGCTCAGCCTGCTGACCTCGGATATGCTGGTTGAACGGATCGATCAGCGCGGTTTTCGGGCGGCCCCAGCAAATAAAGCAAACTTCGAAGAAATTCTGGCCCTGCGCTGCACCTTGGAAGACCTTGCCTTGCGACAGTCGATTGAAAGAGCAACGCCCAGTTGGGAAGAAAATCTAGTGTTGGTCCATCATCGCATGAAGAAAGCACGCGACAAGGGTCTGGCTGTATTTGAAGAAGCCCACAAGATTTTCCACATGGCGTTGCTTGCCAATAGCGGTTCCCCGATGTTGGAGCGTTTCTGCTCACAGCTCTATGATCTGAATATCCGCTACCGGAATCTTGCAGCGCGCAGCAGTGCATATCAGCAACGAGACGTATCTGGTGAACACGACGAGATTTTCGAAGCCACGATTCAGGGCGACGCTGATCGTGCCTCTGCTGCGCTGTTGCAGCACTACCGGTTGACCGGGGAGTATTTGGCGCGCGCGCTAGACACGTAATTTTTGACGATTTAACTAGACATTTATCAAGAATATCGATATTAAGTTCCTGACTCTTAGTTCGAGGCAGAAGTGCAACGCAATCGGTTTCTTGGGGATCTGCTGTCCCAACTCTTCGACAGGCGCAGTTTCATGCGTGGCAGGGATGATACGCGCGACATCTATGAACTATGTCAGGCTTTGCTGTCAGCAGAAGGTCAAGTGTCCGGTCTGCGCCTCGCAGCGACCATCCTCGACCGCTACGCGGCATTGGAACAGAACGAAAAAACCGCGTTCTTCCAGTTTCTCAATAACGAACTGGATATTGATGCACAGCAGGTTGCGCGGTTGGCGACCGAATATGCTAAGACCCCGACGCCTGCGGTGTTCCAAAAGCTATCCACCGCGTCAGAGCCAAAACGCCAAGAGCTGTTCCGCCGCCTGAACCAACCTGTCGGTGCCACTCAGGCGCTGGTTGCGATGCGCGTGGATTTGCTGGCACGCTTGAAAGAAGACTCTGATCTTGCACGCACAAATCTTGATTTGGTGCATTTGCTGCGCAGCTGGTTCAATCGCGGCTTTCTGGTTCTGCAGCAGATCAACTGGGACACCTCGGCACGCATTCTGGACAAAATTGTTGCCTATGAAGCGGTGCACCATATCAATGATCTCGATGACCTACGCCGTAGGCTCTATCCCCCCGATCGGCGCTGTTTTGCGTTCTTTCACCCCGCAATGCCGGACGAGCCCCTGATTTTTGTCGAAGTGGCGCTGACTGCGGATATCCCCGGTTCTATTGACTCTGTATTGTCGGACCATCGTACTCCGCTTGACGCAGATCAGGCGAAAACGGCTGTTTTCTACTCCATCTCGAACTGTCAAAAGGGTCTTGCTGGGATCAGCTTTGGTAACCTCTTGATCAAGCAGGTGGTGTCAGAGCTGTCGATGGCCTGCCCACAAATCGAATCCTATGTCACCCTGTCGCCGATCCCCGGCCTGAACAAATGGCTGGCCACGCAAACAGAAGATGAAAGGCATGGCAACACGGCTCAATCCACCTTGGACGGCACCGCGACCTCCGAAGACGTACGCGCGATGGCTGCCCGCTATCTTCTGATGGCCAAACGTGATGACAGTCTACCGGTCGATCCGGTGGCCCGGTTCCACTTGGGGAATGGCGCAATGATCCATGACGTTCATGCCAATGCCGACACCTCGCCCAACGGGGCGGCCCAATCCAGCGGGGCGATGGTGAATTACCTCTATGATCTAACGCAAGTCGAACGAAACCACGAGCGTTTCGCGATGGATGCCGCAGTTGTGGCCTCTCGCAGTATGCGTGCTTTGTCTAATGCAACACTCGCGACCCAGACCAAGGAATAGAAGCCGTGACCAACACACTTTACGACGCGCTGATTGCGCCACACGCCCAGTCTGAACGCCCCTTTCTAGACTGCGATGACGGAACGACGCTGACCTATGCGGCATTCGTGCGACGCGTGGCACAGTTGGCGCATGTTTTGGCGGATGCAGGCGTGACACCGGGCGACCGTGTCGTCGTACAGGCCCCCAAAGCGGCCGATGCGATCGCGCTCTACGGAGCCGCCGTGCAGGCCGGGGCTGTTTACCTGCCGCTGAATACTGCCTATACTCAAGCAGAGCTGTCCTATTTCATCGAAGATGCCGACCCACGGGTTGTCGTTTGCGATACCAAGGATCAACCGGCGATATCCGAGCTTTGCGCGCCCATAAGCGCAACCGTTCTGACTTTGGGCGAGGACGGTGCTGGCAGCTTGCCAGATGCTGCTGACAGTGCCCCCGATCAGTTTAACACGGTGGTGCGTGGTCCCGATGATCTGGCGGCCTTGCTTTATACCTCGGGCACGACCGGACGTTCAAAAGGGGCGATGCTGTCGCATAACAACCTGCTATCCAATGCACGCGCACTGACCGATTTGTGGGAGATCACCGATCAAGACCGATTGATTCATGCATTGCCGATCTTCCATACCCACGGGCTTTTCGTTGCCATGAATACCAGCTTGCTGGCAGGGGCACAGGTGCGGTTCATGGCGGCCTTCAAACCTGACGCCATCCTAGCGGAAATCCCCAAATCCACATTGCTGATGGGCGTCCCTACATTTTACACACGCCTGCTCGACGATCCGCGCCTTACGCGTGATCTTTGTGAGGGCATGCGCCTGTTCGTATCAGGCTCTGCGCCGCTGTTGGCGGAAACACACGCTGCGTTTTCGGAACGGACCGGGCACCAAATTCTTGAACGCTACGGCATGACTGAAACCAACATGATCACGTCAAACCCTTACAATGGTGACCGGATCCCCGGAACTGTGGGCTATCCCCTGCCCGGAACCGAAGTGATTATCACGGACCCGGAGACAGGCGCACCTCTGCCTGCAGGTGAAATCGGCATGATCGAAGTGCGCGGGGACAACGTGTTTCAGGGCTACCGCAACATGCCCGAAAAGACTGCGGAAGAGCTACGTGCAACCGGGTTCTTCATCACCGGAGATCTGGGGATTCAGACAGATGACGGGCGCGTCAGCATTGTTGGCCGCCAGAAAGATCTAATCATTTCCGGTGGTTACAATATTTATCCCAAAGAGATCGAGGACGTGATCAATGACATCGATGGCGTGTTGGAAAGCGCTGTTTTTGGTGTGCCGCACGCTGATTTCGGTGAAAGCGTTCTGGCCGCGGTTGTTCTAGAATCGGGCGCGGATCTTGGCAGTGACGCAATCTCTGCAAAGGTCGAACCTCTGCTGGCGCGCTTCAAGCACCCGCGTCGATACATCCTGACGGATGCTTTGCCCCGTAATACCATGGGAAAGGTGCAGAAGAATGTCTTGCGCGACGCACACAAGACCTGAATTCCCGAATGCGGCACCTGCTGAAATTCGCCTGACATTGCCACAAAGCCTCAGGGCTCTTATCGACTGATGCTTCGCCCGATGTTGCTGGACCGAATTCCGTAAAAGCGCATTTATTCAAATGTGCTTTGAATGTCGGAGGCGACCTCCAGCAGGGCATTCTCGATTGCGGCTCTTTGCCTGTCAAACCGCGACGATGGAACGGGCACGGAAATTGCATGTAATTCGCCATGCCAATCAGTGAAAGCAAATCCGATCGCGGAAACACCGATTGCGTGTTCGTCTAGGTCGTAAGCCAGACCTCTGCTGCGGACGTCTGCGAGTTCGTGAAGCAGCGCGGAAATGTCTGCCTGAACGCCTGTACGCGTCCATTCTTTGGTTGCCAACTTGATCGCCTCAACTTCGGGAAGCTGCGCCAGACATGCCTTGCCATTTGCTGTGGTCGTCAACGGAAAGACCTCACCAACTTTCGAAACCGTTGTAAGCCGGTGGGTTCCGGGAACCTGGTCTAGAAACACCATCCCGATACCGCGCATGACGGCAAGATCGGTTGTCTCGCCGGTCTTCTGGGTGATTTCGTTCAACAGCAAACGACAATGCTCAACGATGTTGTACTGCGCTGCGCCAGCCAAAGCGCTGAGTGCAGGTCCGAGGATTAGGCCGCCTCCCCGCGGGGAGGTGACAATAAAATCTTCGTCCATTAGCGCACTGGTGATTCTCTGTACCGTAGAGCGGGCCAGCCCTACCCGCTTTGCAATTTGGCCGAGGCTCAATCCTGTTTGCTCTCCCTTCAAAGCACGCAGAACTGCTGCTGCGCGCGCGATGACCTGAATACCAGACCTGCTATTTGTTTCTTCTTTTACAACCACTTGCATATCTCCGCCTTCAGATCCGTTAGCGGTGCTTATTCAGCCGCGCGCCCCAGTACTGTACCGCAATGCGATGCATGTCAACCGCATTGTGATTTTTTTCTTGACCGTAATGCGATACATCTGCATCACTATGCGGGACGGGTTGGAGGAGCCACCCCAAAGAATCAGAAACACAGCGCGCCGGATTTGCGGCAAAAAGAGGAGATGTGCCCAATGGTTGAAATCCGCGGAATTGAATTTCAGGCAAACGATGACAACGACATGGGGCTGGAGTTCGTCAATCTCAGCCACCGCTTTGGCTATCAATGTCCGAACTGGCCATATTTCAAAGACGTCGCAATCGAGCGTAAGCACTATATGGCAAAGTCCGGCGTGCTATCGCAGACGATTACCACAACAATGCACGTCACCACCCACATCGACGCACCGGCGCATGTGGTTCAGGGCACCCCTTTCATCGACGAAGTGCCACTGCCGCATTTCTTTGGTTCCGGTCTGGTGGTCTCGATCCCGAAGAAAAAGTGGGAGTCAATCACCGGTGACGATCTGGAAAAAGCTTGTGGTCACGCAATCCGCAAGGGTGACGTTCTGATCATCAACACTGGTTGGCACAAGGAATATGAAGACGGCGACTATTTCGCATATTGCCCCGGTCTTGTGCAGTCCGCCGCTGACTGGATGGTGGAAAAAGGCGTCAAGGTTGTAGGCCACGACACCCAAGCCAACGATCACCCGCTTGCAACAGCCATCGGCCCGCAGCGCAACGGTCCGATCCTTCCGCATCTCGAAGAGGAATACAAAGAGTGGTCCGGCGGCCGCGACTGGAAAGATGATTTCCCTGAGTGGGAGCCAGTACACAATACGCTATTCTCCAACGGTATCCTCGGCATTGAAAATGTCGGCGGAGATCTTGATAGCGTCACGGGCAAGCGTGTGACTTTCGCCTTCTTCCCATGGAACTGGGATCGCGGCGATGGTTGTATTATTCGTCTGGTGGCAATCACCGACAAGCAGCAGGCCTACCGTATCGAAGCAGGTGAGGCGTTCTAATGCACCTCAAACGATTTGCCGACGCCGAGACTTATGATGCCCCTAACCATTGGGGCGTCACTGGCCTGCGACTTCAAGGATTTGAAGATGGCGGCCCCGAGAACCAATGGATCGGCTTTTCGCAGTTTCTTCCTGGGGGGGGCGCTGGCCCTGACAGCACCCCCTTCGAGAAGGTCTATGTCGTTCTTGAAGGCGAGATGACGGTGGAAGTCGACGGCGCCGAGGTCGTTTTGACTGCCTTGGATAGCTGCACCATTCCCGCAGGCGAAGTTCGCCGCATCGAGAATAAGACCAATCATATCTGCAAGATGCTGGTCGTAATCCCTTATCCCGACGGCAAAAGACCGGAGTAAGCCCATGTCTTTGGACAATCCACATTCCATGTTTGACGTGAAGGGCAAAGTAGCCCTGATCACAGGGGCCTCTGGCGCGTTCGGGGCTGTCGCCGCGCGCTGTTTGTCCGGCGCGGGCTGCAAGGTTGTGCTTGCCGCTGGTAACGCGGACGCCATGGCCGAAGTCGCCGCGACCTGCACAAACGAGGTGCACCAGATCAAAGGCCGCCCTGACAGTGAAGTGGCTTGTGAAGCGATGGTGGAAGAGGCCGCAAAAGTATTCGGCGCTCTCGACATTCTGGTCGTTGCTTCCGGGATGAACAAGGTTGCGATGATCGAAGACATGGAGCCGTCCACCTTCGAGAGCGTCATGGATGCCAACGTCACCCAATCGTGGTTGTTGGCCCGCGCGGCGAGCAAGCAAATGAAGGCGCAAAGCAATGGCGGAAAGATTGTCTTTGTCTCCTCGGCACGGGGGCTTTTGGGGCACCCTGCAGGCTACACCGCCTATTGTGCATCGAAAGCTGCAGTTGACGGCATCACCAAGGCTCTTGGATGCGAATTGGGTCCAACTGGCATAACTGTGAACGCCATCGCGCCTACGGTGTTTCGGTCTCCGCTGACCGCGTGGATGTTTGAAGACACCGAAAAGGCCAGAGCCGTGCGCGAAGGGTTCTTGTCCCGTGTGCCCAAGGGCCGCTTGGGCGAACCCGAAGATTTGGCTGGGCCACTGCTGTTTCTCTCTTCTGCCGCGTCTGATTTCTACACTGGCCATATTCTGTATGCTGACGGCGGATATACGGCGGGTTGATGGGATGAGAAAAAACATCCAAACTGCCGTAGTCGGCGCTGGTCTTATGGGCCATGGCATTGCCCTCACGCTTGCACGGGCCGGGCAATATGTACGCATCACCGACCCCTTTGAGGAGGCACGTGCGAGCGTTGCTGCGCGCATTTCAGACAGCCTTAAGGCGCTCGGCGAGCCGGCGGATAACATACCAAAAATCCTCAAGAAAATTGAGATTTCCAACACTACTGCTACAGCTGTGAAGAACGCAGAGTTCGTGTTTGAAGCCGCCCCCGAAAAGCTTGATCTGAAGCGTAAGATCTTCGCAGAGATCGAGGAACACGCGCCCGAAACTTCGATATTGGCGTCCAATACGTCTGTGATGCCCATCACCAAGATCATGGCTGATTTGCGCCTTAAGAGCCGTGCGTTGGGCACTCACTGGTGGAACCCACCACATATGATCCCTCTGGTCGAAGTTGTCTCTACCGAATGGACGGATGACGCCGTCGCGGACGAGACGATGGCACTTCTTGACGACGCCGGAAAGACCCCTGTTCGTGTCAAAAAGGATGTCCCAGGTTTCATAGGCAACAGACTCCAACACGCGCTTTGGCGCGAGGCAATCAGCCTGGTCGAGAACGGTATTTGCGATGCGGAATCTGTGGATACCGTGGTCAAGTCCAGTTTTGGTCGTCGCTTGGCGGTGCTCGGCCCACTTGAAAATGCGGATCTCGTCGGTACCGACTTGACACTGGATATCCATGAAAATGTTCTGTTCGACCTTGAAAGCCGACAGGCGCCTTCGCCGTACCTGGCCAAACTCGTCGAAGACGGAAGGCTTGGCATGAAGTCCGGCAAGGGATTTCGGGACTGGACAGAAAGTGAAGCCGATCAACTGCGCGCGCGCGTGACGCGGCATCTTCGCCGACTGGACGGGATTTTACTCGACTGATGATTCAAGAACCGGTGTCAACGACCGGTAATAGGGAGGAAAGACATGACCAAGAAAACTTCAACGTGGACCCGCCGCAGCTTTGTGGTTGGTGGTGCGGCAGCGCTTGCAGCGCCAGCGATCCTATCAGGCGGCCGCGCCTATGCGGCGAACCCTGTCATCAGGATTGGCCACGTCAGTCCGCGCACTGGCCCACTGGCCGGCTTCGCTGAAGCTGATGATTATGTGCTCGACGCGATTTCAAAAGCGTTTGCCGCAGGTCTAGAGAACAACGGCAAGGCTTACACGGTCGAGGTCATATCGAAGGACAGCCAATCGAACCCTAATCGCGCCGCCGAGGTGGCTGCCGATCTAATCCTTGGTGACGAGGTTGATATCATCGTTGCGGCATCCACTCCTGATACCGTCAACCCCGTGTCCGATCAGGCTGAGATCAACGAAGTGCCCTGCATCACAACAGACTGCCCTTGGCAGCCCTACTTCTTTGGCCGCAACGGCGTACCAGGAGAGGGCTTCCAGAACACCTACCACTTCTTTTGGGGGCTTGAGGATGTCATCGGTGCCTTCCTTGATATGTGGGACAAAAGCGGTGTGGCCAAAACGGTCGGTGGTCTGTTCCCGAACGATGCCGACGGCAACGCTTGGGGGGATGCAGAGCTTGGCCTGCCAAAGCCACTTGCTGCCGCTGGCTATGATCTGGTTGATCCGGGCCGTTACCAGCCGTTGTCTGATGACTTTTCCAACCAGATCGCAGCCTTCAAAGCCGCCGGATGTGAGATTGTCACCGGCAACATGATCCCGCCGGACTTTGCGACTTTCTGGGCGCAATCCGCACAGCAGGGTTTTGCGCCCAAAGTTGTGACGATCGGTAAGGCTCTTTTGTTCCCATCCGTGATCGAATCTTTGGGAGAACGTGGCGATGGCCTGTCGTCTGAAGTGTGGTGGTCGCCCAACCACCCGTTCAGTTCTTCGCTGACCGGTGCAAGCTCCAAAGAACTTGCAGACGGATATACGGCAGCGTCGGGTCGTCCCTGGACCCAGCCAATCGGTTTCAAGCACGCATTGTTCGAAGTGGTTGCCGATGTCATCAAACGTGCAGAGGATCTGGAAGATCCGGCTGCGATTGTCGCGGCGATCGCCTCTACGAACCTCGATACGATTACGGGTAACGTAAACTGGGCCAACGGTCCGATCAACAACGTCACCAAGACACCTCTTGTTGCAGGGCAGTGGCAGCGTGATGGCGAAAATCTGGACCTGAAAATCGTCGCAAACTCTGGCGCGCCGAACATTCCGATTACGGGTGAGCTTAAGCTTCTGTCGTAAGGAACCACTTGCGGTGGCGCCCTATTTCGGGTGCCGCCCGCTGACTTCCAGTGAGGTATCATGGCCGCATTGTTGCAGCTTGAAAAAGTAACCAAGTCCTTTGGCGCGGTGACCGTGGCCGACGCGATGAGCTTTGAGGTCAACGCAGGCGAGGCCCTTGGCGTGATCGGTCCGAACGGGGCCGGTAAAACGTCAATGTTCAATCTGATCACCGGAACGCTTGCGCCTGACTCCGGGAAGCTTTTGTTTGAGGATGTGGATATTACAAACACCTCTGCCGCCAAAAGATGCAGAGCTGGAATGGCGCGCAGCTTTCAGGTTCCTCAGCCGTTCTCCGGTTTGACCGTTTTTGAAAATGCGATGATTGCGGCCACTCAGGCAGGTGGAATGTCCGGCAGGGCGGCCGAGTCCTTTTGCATTGATGTGCTGCACCAAACCGAGCTTTTGGATCGGGCCAATACATTGGCTGGTCGGCTGACCTTATTGGGGCGCAAGCGGCTTGAATTGACGCGTGCGCTGTGCGCGCGGCCAAATCTGTTGATGCTGGATGAAATTGCAGGCGGGCTGACCGAAGCGGAATGTACGTCCCTTGTGCAAACCATCAAAGACATTCACGGGCGCGGCGTCACGATCATTTGGATCGAACACGTCGTGCATGCGCTTTTGGCTGTTGTTGACAAGCTAATGGTGATTGATTTCGGCCGCAAGATTGCCGAGGGCGAGCCCCACACAATCATGGAGAGCCCCGAAGTCCAAGAAATCTATCTGGGGATCGAAGTTGATGCCTGAACCAATTCTCAAGATCAGCGAACTTGATGCCTTTTATGAAGATTTTCAGGCGCTTTACGGTGTCGACCTTGAGGTCGCGCAAGGTGAAGTTCTGGCGATTATCGGCGCCAACGGGGCTGGCAAGACAACATTGATGCGATCCATTTCGGGCCTTACGCAGAACAAGGCCGACATGGTGACATTTCGTGGCGATCGCATTGGCGCTTTGCGTGCTGATGAAGTGGCCGAAAAGGGTATCGCCTTGGTGCCCGAAGGGCGACAGTTGTTTCCCTCACTGTCGGTCGAGGAGAATCTTTTGATCGGAGGGCAGATTGGCCGGAAAGGCCCTTGGTCGCTCTCTGCGGTTTACGAACTGTTCCCAATTTTGCAGGAACGCCGCAATCAACAATCGACCTCGCTGTCGGGCGGTCAGCAGCAGATGGTAGCGATTGGACGCGCGCTAATGGCAAACCCTGATCTGATCCTGTTCGATGAGATCAGCCTTGGCCTTGCGCCAATAATCATCAAAGACATCTATGCCGCCCTGCCAGGCATTATCGGCGAGGGCATGAGCGCACTGATCGTCGAACAAGACATCACCAAGGCGCTGTCCGTGTCGCAACGTTTCTACTGCCTGCAAGAGGGACGCGTATCCCTTGAAGGCGCGTCCGCAACCGTCGCACGCGAAGACATTTCGCGCGCGTATTTCGGGGTCGAATAATATGGATTGGCTAAATGCAGTCATACAGGGCACATTGCTCGGTGGGCTATACGCGCTTTTTGCGGCTGGGCTTTCGCTGATCTTCGGGGTCATGCGTCTGGTGAATATCGCCCACGGCGACTTCATCGTGCTAGGGGCCTATCTCGGGCTCACCGTTACGACGCTATTGGGGCTTCATCCATTGGTGGCCCTGCTTTTGGTCGTGCCTGCGATGGCGCTCATCGGTTATGTCCTGCAACGCGGTATTCTGAACCAGACCCTTGGCAAAGATATTCTTCCGCCGCTTTTGGTGACGTTCGGCCTATCCGTCATCATACAGAACGGTTTGCTGGAAGTGTACTCTGCCGATCCGCAAAAGATGAACGCGGGTGCATTGGAAACGGCCAGTGTTCCGCTCGGCGAACTGTCTTTGGGCGTGCTTCCTGTACTGACCTTCGGCATCGCTGTCGCTGTGATCGCGTCGTTGCAGTGGATGTTCTATAGCACCGCGCTTGGTCGCGCTTTCCGCGCCACATCGGACAATCAGGAAATCGCCCAGTTAATGGGGCTGAACAGGCGTCACATCTTTGGTCTGGCTATGGCGCTTGCGCTGGGGGTGACCGCGATTGCAGGCATTCTGTTGGGCATTCGCACCAGTTTTGACCCCTCGATAGGCGGCGGCCGCCTGATTTTCGGCTTTGAGGCCGTGATCATTGGCGGGCTTGGCAACCTGTGGGGCACGCTGATTGGTGGGGTGATCCTTGGGGTCGCACAAACCATCGGCGCCAAGATAGACCCCGGATGGCAGCTTTTGGCTGGTCACATCGTATTCCTTGCCATTCTGGCCGTGCGCCCCAACGGGCTATTCCCGAGGATTAATGAATGAGCACGTCTGATTTACAAGTTACGCGCACATCTTCGGTGACAACAGTGGCAGCTATCCTCGGCTTGCTTGCCCTGATCGCGTTGGTCGCCGCACCCTATTGGGCGGGCCGTGCGGATATGCGGCTCATGGGCGAAATCTTTCTCTATCTCGCATTGGCCAGCCTGTGGAACCTTATGGCTGGCTACGCGGGCCTCGTTTCGGTTGGCCAGCAGGCTTACGTGGGTTTTGGTGGCTATATGCTGTTCGCGTTAACCATGTTCGGTGGGCTGCACCCAATTGGTGCGATTGCGGTTGCCGGGATTTTGGGTGCAGTAATCGCCTTACCGGTCGCATTCTTGATCTTCCGCTTGCGCGGGGCCTACTTCGCCATCGGCACATGGGTCATTGCCGAGGTGTTCCGCCTGTCTTTTGCTCAGGTCTCGGCTTTGGGCGGTGGCTCGGGATCGTCTCTGCCTGTGGGCATCGTTCGCTCGCTCGCATCCTCACGTGCCGGGCGCGAACACCTGAGCTATTGGTTGGCACTCGCGTCTGCCGTTATCGTCATTGCGGCGGTCTACTTCTTCATGCGGTCGCGCAGCGGGTTGGCGCTGATGGCGATCCGTGACAACGAAATGGCGGCGGGTTCGCTGGGCATCGAAATCTGGCGGACAAAGTTCATCGTCTACATCGTGACCTCTGCTCTTACGGCGATGATAGGTGCACTGATCTTCCTTCAAAAGTTGCGCATTTCACCGGACGCCGCGTTTTCGGTCAACGACTGGACGGCATTTGTGATCTTTATCGTTGTGATTGGTGGCATCGGGACAATCGAGGGTCCTATCATAGGCACGCTAATCTTCTTCTTGCTCCGTGAAACGCTGGCCGATCTGGGCACCATCTACCTGATGGTCTTGGGCGTGGTGGCCATCGTGATCATGCTCAAGGCTCCCAAGGGCATCTGGGGATTGATCCGAAGCCGCTTTGATCTGGAGTTGTTCCCTCTCAGCTATCGCGTGAAACCTAATAAACCTCTCAGAAAGAGTTGAATCGAATGGCGAAGAAAAAACAGAAAACCATCATCACCTGCGCCGTTACGGGTGCAATCCATACACCTACGATGTCCGAAGGTTTACCATTCACCTATGAAGACATCACCAAGCAGGCCGTAGACGCGGCCGAAGCTGGTGCCTCTATCCTGCACCTGCATGCGCGCGATAACGAG
>JBFEQR010000020.1:0-12962 GCA_041549425.1 Yoonia sp.
CGCGGCGTACATCCAGCTCCGAGATGGAAAACCCGCGGATTGTCGTCACGATAGAGCGCAGGCTATCACCAGCGGGGCCGACGTCCTTGTTGCGGACACCGGCCAGCATGGACTGGCTGATCTCCTGCAATTCGGCCTGCGCGGCTGAACCGAAGGATACGATGGAGTTGGTGTCTGCGATGTCAATTTCGGCCACGCGCTTTTCGATTTCGGCGGTCGTGGGGGCGTCTGCGGCTTCAAGGGTGATCAGTTCGCCTTTCGGTTCGGGCAGGATCACAGCGGTCACTTTTTCCACTTCGGCAAGGGCGGCCTCGGCCTTTTGGCGGATGGTTTCTGACATTATTCATTCCCCTTTGTTTTTAAATTGACGCCTTCCCGCTTCAGGCGGTCGCGTAGCACATTGATTTCAATATCCATATCACTGCGATCATCGAGCAGCATTTTTTCGGTGCGGGCGGCGAAATTCTGCTCAAGATCACCCAGCAGAGCCTCATAGCTCGCGCGGGCTTCCGCATCCTTGTTGCGCCGGTAAAGATCGACGAATTTGATCGTCGCGTCACGTGCACCCATCAAATAGACGCCCAGAAACTTGCGGGCGCCTGTCAGGTCACGGGGGTCTTCTTCGACGGTGCGGATCATGCGCCGCGCGATGGTCTGGAAATCCTCGACACGATCAGAGAGGTGGCGATCGGAAAGGGCGTCGATTTGCGCTTTCATTGTCGCCAGATGCGCCTCTGCCTGATCCACCACGCGGGCGACGCGGTCTTGCTGGAATGTGTCGATGCCTTCTATGCGTTTGTCGCTCATGGGATCAATGCCGAAGGTGACGGTGTGCAATCCCGCGGCGGCAATGCCGTAAAGCGCGGAGCCGAAGATGCCGCTGTCGCCAAGATAAGCCGCCAACCCGATCCCCGCACCCGTCAAAACAGTTGCGAGCATTTTGCGCGGCACGGCAGGGCGTCGGGCGACTTTGCGGGCATGATAGGCCGCTTCGGCCTCCAGCCCTTCGTGCAGCAGCCATGCCGCCAGCGTCAGGATTGCGGCCCCGACCAGCCCAAGCACCAGATCGACCGGCCCTTCGTTCAGCGATGTGAACGCAAGGACCAGCGCTGGCAAATACAGCAGTTTTACGCGTCCGGCTGCCGGACGCAGGGGCGTGACTGCGGTGATCGTGTCGCGGGGTCTGTCTTGCCTTTTGTCGGGGCTGAATTCGCCGCCAAAGCGCTTGGCCATCCTAGATGCCCCCCAGCCAGCCGGTGGTGACACCGAACATCAGCAGCACCAGCAGCACATAGGTGATGCGTTGGAATTTCGCAGGCATCATGTCGTCGTCCTTTCCAGCGTCGATGCGGGCAATCGCCTGTATCGTTCCCAAGGCGGCGGTGACTGCAAAGGCAACCACACCGATAAATGCCACCAAAAGGATCAAACGCACCATAATTTCGTCACTCCACCGGTTATCTCAGCTTTTTACATAGGAAGCAGGGGGAATTTTACGAGTTCTTCTGCACCGTCTTTTGCTGTCCAACCCCTGCGCGCTTTCGGATGATCGAGATGCAGAGCTGTTTGTCGAAACCCAACACGGCCAATGGGGTATCCTCCGGAGGAAAGCTTTCGCTCCAGCATGCACACCGCATTCGGCAGGGCAAGGTTCAAAGGGGCCGCTTTTTCCCCCCTGTGGGGCGATTGACAGGCTTACGGACGCGCTTTGGCACCGGTTTGCCGGAAAGTCCCAATTGGTCACGGACAACGCGTTGCTTGATCTCTTCGACCTCACCCGCCTTGAGCGCGCCTAACTGGAAAGGCCCGTAGCTGACACGAATCAAACGGTTTACCGTGACGCCGATGGCCTGCATGGCGCGGCGGATTTCGCGGTTCTTTCCTTCGCGGATGCTGACGGTCAGCCATGCGTTTGCGCCCTGCTGGCGGTCAAAGGTCACGATCATGGGCTGATAGCTGACGTCTTCGACGGTGATGCCCGCGCGCAATTCGTCCAGTTTGGCCTCGCTGACCGAGCCGTTGATGCGCACGCGGTAGCGGCGCAGCCAGCCGGTGCTTGGCAATTCCAGCTTGCGCTTCATCTCGCCATCGTTGGTGAGCAAAAGCAGCCCTTCGGAGTTCAGATCAAGCCGGCCGACTGACATCACGCGGGGCATGGTTTCGGGCAGGGCGGCAAAGACCGTGGGCCGGTCCTTTTCATCGCGTTCGGTGGTCACCAGACCTGCGGGTTTGTGATAAAGCCACAGGCGGGGCGGGTCAGGTTCGCCCACGGGTTTGCCATCGACAACGATCTTGTCTGCTGCTGTCACGTTCAGCGCGGGGCTGTCGATTGTCTTGCCGTTCACGCTGACGCGGCCATCTGCGATCATACGCTCTGCCTCTCGCCTGCTGGCGACGCCTGCGCGGGAAAGAACTTTGGCGATGCGGTCGCCGCTGGGGGGGGTATCTGTCATGACCCATCCCTTAATGGCGATGGGGCGCGCGCGCAATTGAATTGCCGCAGCGGCTTGCTGAAACGGGCGGTAAAGGGCAACAAGGGGCATGGAATTTCGCAGTTACATGCATATGGCGCTGGATGAAGCGCGTGCCGCAGCGCAGCGCGGCGAAGTACCTGTGGGCGCTGTCATCGTCGGACCGGATGGCGTCGTGGCACAGGCGGGCAACCGCACGCGTGAGCGCAACGACCCGACCGCGCACGCCGAAATACTGGCGATCCGTGACGCCTGCGCCGCCTTGGGCCAAGAGCGTCTGACCGGCCACGACCTTTATGTGACGCTGGAACCTTGCCCCATGTGTGCCGCCGCTATCAGCAACGCGCGGATCGAGCGGCTGTATTATGGGGCGGCGGACCCCAAATCGGGCGGCGTCGCACACGGCGCGCGGGTTTTCAGCCACGCGCAATGCCATCACCGCCCCGAAGTTTATGACGGGATCGACGCGGGCGCGGCAGAGGCCTTGCTGAAAGATTTTTTTGCAGACCGGCGCACCTCAGGAATTTCCAGAAATTCCTGAGGGTCACAATTTTCCAGAAAATTGTTTCTTTCAAACCTGAGCTCAGAAGACCATTTCTTCCATCACGTCGGGCGTGCGCACGTCAATCTCTGGCAAGGCATCGACCAACGGTTGCGCAGATTGCGCCAGCAGCGGGAAGGTTTTGTAGTGGCAGGGGATCAGCGTCTTGAAATTGAAATAACGTTTGGCCGCATAGGCGGCACCCTCCATGCCCATGGTATAGTGCCCGCCAGCACACAGGATGCCGATATCGGGGTTATAGAAATCGCCCATCCAGTCCATATCGGCCATGATATCGGTGTCGCCCGACACATAGATTGTATGGCCCTCACCCTTGATCATATAGCCCGCTTCGGTGCCCGCATAGGCCGAGCCAAGCGAGGATGAATGCGTGGCCTGCACCATCGACACATATGTGCCGCCAAGATCAATAGTGCCACCTTTGTTGAACGCGATGGTTTCATGGGCGGAAAAGGCGGCACATAGTTCGGGAATGCCGACAACCAGCGCGCCGGTGTCTTTGGCCACCGCGTCGACCTCTGCGGTGTGGTCGAAATGGCCATGCGTCAGCAGGATATGGGTGGCACCTGCAATCGCTGCGGCGCGCTTTTCGTTCGGAAAAGACGGGTTACCCTCAAGCCATGGGTCGATCAGCAGGACCGCCTGTTCAATTTCGATGCGAAAACTCGCATGTCCGAGCCAAGTGATTTTCATATTGCTCTCCTTTGGGTTTCGGGCAGGGTAGAGCCAAAAGCGGAGGGGGCCAAGATGGATTGGTTCGCACAAATCGACGGCTATTGCGAACGCACGGACTTCACCTACTGGTCGGAACCGCTGAACGCGGTCACCAATCTTGCCTTCATCATCGCCGCCGTGGTCTTCTGGCGGCGCAGTACCGGCGTGCCGATGGCGCGGCTTTTGTCAGGTATCCTTTTCGTGATCGGTGCGGGCAGTTTTTTGTTTCATACCCACGCCACGATATGGGCGGCGGTTGGCGATGTCGCGCCGATCGGTGTGTTTATCCTTGTCTATCTGTTCGTCGTGAACCGCGATATCGTGCCGATGGGGGGCTGGTATGCCGCCTTTGCCACAGCACTTTTCGTGCCCTACGCTGCCGCGGTGGTTCCCGCACTGAACCTTGTCCCGTTTCTGGCGATTTCGAATTTCTACTGGACCGTGCCCATTTTGCTGGTTCTCTATGCCGCTTTCCTGCGCCAAAGGCCGGGAATCGCAAAAGGGTTCCTGATCGGTGCCGCGCTGTTGAGCGTGTCGATCACCCTGCGTTCGCTTGATGAAATCCTGTGCGATGTGATCCCTATCGGCACGCATTTCATGTGGCATCTGCTCAACGGCATCATACTGGGCTGGATGATCCATGTTTACACGCGCCATATGCTTGCGACTGGCGGCGCGGGGCGGTAAACGCAAACCGAGTTTTACCGGAGAGAGCCGATGTCAATTGACACCGAAACAGCCCGCCGCGTGGCCAAACTGGCCCGTATCAAGGTGGAAGACGACGCATTGCCCGCGCTGGCCTCGGAGTTCAGCGCGATTCTGGGCTTTATCGAGCAGCTCAACGAAGTTGATGTGACGGGTGTCGAACCGATGACCTCGGTCACGCCCCAGCGTCTGAAGCGCCGCCCCGATGTGGTCACGGATGGCAACCAGCAAGAGGCGGTCCTGAAAAATGCGCCCGATGCCCGTGAAGGCTTTTTTGCTGTGCCGAAGGTGGTTGAATAATGACTGAACTGTCCAAACTGACGATCGCCGCCGCGCGCGATGCCCTGCGCAAGGGCGAAACATCCAGCGCCGAGATTACAGCCGATTGCCTGAGCGCCATTCAGGGTGCGGACGCGCTGGGCGCTTTCGTGCACCATACACCGGACATCGCGACCGCACAGGCCGCTGCCGCCGATGCGCGCATCAAGGCGGGCGATGCCCCCGACATGTGCGGTATCCCGCTGGGTATCAAGGACCTGTTCTGCACCAAAGGCGTGCCTTCGCAGGCCGCCAGCCGCATTCTGGAAGGCTTCAAGCCCGAGTACGAAAGCACGATCACGTCCAAGCTGTTTGATGATGGCGCGGTTATGCTGGGCAAGCTGAACATGGACGAATTCGCGATGGGTTCGTCCAATGAAACCTCTGTCTATGGCAATGCGGTCAACCCGTGGCGGCGCGAAAGCGATGACGCAGCCCTGACGCCCGGCGGGTCATCAGGTGGTTCGGCAAGCGCGGTTGCCGCCGACCTCTGCCTTGCTGCAACCGGCACTGATACAGGTGGCTCGATCCGCCAGCCAGCGGCGTTTACCGGCATCACCGGCCTCAAGCCGACCTATGGCCGTGTATCACGCTGGGGCATCGTGGCCTTTGCCTCCTCTCTTGATCAGGCGGGCCCTATGACCAAAGACGTGCGCGATGCCGCGATCATGCTGGGTGCGATGTCGGGGCATGACCCGTTGGACAGCACCAGCGCCGATCTGGCCGTGCCTGATTTCGAAGCGGCCCTGACAGGCGACATTCGCGGCAAGACCATCGGCATTCCCAAAGAATACCGCATGGACGGGATGCCCGCAGAGATCGAAAAGCTGTGGGAAGACGGCACGACCATGCTGAAAGACGCAGGCGCGAATATCAAGGAAATCAGCCTGCCACACACCAAATTTGCCTTGCCTGCCTACTACGTGATCGCACCGGCAGAGGCATCGTCGAACCTTGCCCGCTATGACGGTGTGCGCTTTGGCCACCGCGCGCAGCTTGCGGCAGGGGACGGCATCACAGAGATGTACGAAAAGACCCGCGCCGAAGGCTTCGGCCCAGAGGTGCAGCGCCGCGTGATGGTCGGCACCTATGTGCTGTCAGCGGGTTTTTATGACGCCTATTATAACCGTGCCCGTCGTGTGCGCGCGCTGATCAAGCAGGACTTTGACAAGGTGTTTGCCGATGGGGTCGATGCGATCCTGACGCCGGCGACGCCCTCTGCGGCCTTTGGTCTGGGTGAAATGACGGACGCCGATCCGATCCAGATGTATCTTAACGACGTGTTCACGGTGACGGTCAACCTTGCCGGTTTGCCCGGCATTGCGGTGCCCACAGGTCAGGATGCGCAGGGTCTGCCATTGGGTCTGCAATTGATCGGCCGCCCTTGGGAAGAGGCTGATCTGCTGAATGTGGCCTATAGCCTTGAGCAGTCCGCCGGTTTTGTGGCCAAGCCTGCAAAGTGGTGGTAAGCTGGCGCAAAAGAAAAGCAGTGTGACAGGTATTGGTATGATGAAAGCGGGTATTGTTCTGACGACTGTGATGTTCGCGCTGGGTGCTTGCACGGTGGGTACCGTGCCGGTCCAACCGGGCGTCGGTTTTGATGACAGCCCGACGGAACGTGCCTTGCGCGAGGCAGAGCTTTCAACGCCGCGTGGCACCATCATTCCCGCGCCGCAGGTGAATTCGGTTTTCCGGCCACCTGAGCCCGTCACCACCGCCCCAACAGCTGCGATACCGTCCAGTGACCTTGCAGCTGCCGGCATCGGTCAGGCTGCCGCGGCAACCCCGCCTGTGAACACAGGCAATGACCCGCTGCGTGTGCAGGGTCTGGATGCCTCGCCCAATAACCCCGCGCCTGCGCTGGTCGGCGCGACAGGGTTGTCGGACGAACAAAGCTTTGACGCGGTCGCCGGTCGCGAGACCATCGAAAGCGACGCAGAGCGGCGCGCGGCACAGGCGGCGGCCCGCCAGCAGGTTGTGCCGACTGCGGTGCCCGAACGCCCGCGTGATGTCGGCCCGAACATCGTGGAATATGCATTGAATGCACCCAACGTGCTGGGACAGGAATGGTATAGCCGTTCGATCCTTTCGGGCGAAGGGCGTTTCCGGCGCAACTGCGCGACCTATGCCACAGCCGACGATGCGCAGCGTGATTTCCTTGCACGCGGTGGGCCCGAACGGGATCGGCGGGGCATTGATCCCGATGGTGACGGGTTTGCCTGTGGCTGGGATCCGGCCCCCTTTATTCAGGCATTCCGAAACTGAAGCCGACGCAGCGACCCTCGCCCAATTGCGGGCCGCGCCGTGACGGGGCCGAACCGGATATCGTCGTCATTCATTACACGGCCATGCACTCTGCCGCGTCTGCGGCTGACACGCTGTGCAATCCCGCGAACGAAGTCTCAGCCCATTACCTGATTGCCGAAGATGGAGAGGTCTTGTCGCTGGTCCCCGAGGCGATGCGCGCATGGCACGCAGGGGCAGGGCGCTGGGGGGCGGTGACGGATGTGAATAGCCGCTCAATCGGGATCGAGCTGGCCAATACAGGCTTTGCACCCTTTGCCGCTCCGCAGATGGATGCGCTGACGGATTTGCTGGAAGGGATCAACGCGCGTTGGGATATCCGGCCAGAGCGGGTGATTGGCCATTCCGACATGGCCCCCGGGCGCAAGATTGATCCGGGCGTGCGATTTGACTGGCGCAGACTGGCGCTTGAGGGGCTGTCCGTGTGGCCCTCACCAGACGTTTGCCCGCACGAGGTCGATGACGCGCGGTTTGCCGCCCTGATGGCCAGTTTTGGCTATACGGCGACCAATGATGCGGAACTTCTGCTTAACAGCTTTCGTATGCGCTTTCGGCCCCGCCACAGGGGGCCATTGGATGGGGTTGACCTTGCGATGATCCGTGACCTTGCCGCGCGTTTCCCCGTTGACGTAAACGCCACTTGCACCTAACTGCTGCTTTGCGCGGATGGCTGGATGGCTGCGGCAGTGATGTCGAGGAAAGTCCGGACTCCAAAAAGCACGGTGCCGGGTAATCCCCGGCGGGGGTAACCCCAGGGAAAGCGCCACAGAGAAAAAACTACCTGCGTCGCACCTATGGTGCGCATTTGTCAAAGCGCAGGAAAAGGTGAAACGGTGGGGTAAGAGCCCACCGCGCAAGCGGCAACGCAAGCGGCACGGCAAGCCCCACCGGGAGCAATGCCAAATAGGGACCTCGCGTCGCAAGACGGGGATGCTTGAACCCCAGACGGTCCGGGTTGGCAGCTAGAGGGCGCTTGGTAACAGGCGTCTTAGATGAATGGTCATCCATCTGCGGGCAACCGCGGGGGACAAAATCCGGCTTATAGGCCGTCCGCGCATATTCAAATTTGTGAACAATGGCTGCGCCGCAGGTCGGGCGCGCGCCGAATCCCGAAGTCACCCGTCGTATCTACTGCTGGATAGACTGAAGGTAGTAGACAAGAGACAGGATACGTCCGCGTGCGATCATATCCGTGGTTTCTCCGCGCTGGCTGGTTGCCGAGGCTTGAAAGCGCTCTCCCCAGATCGGCATCTTGCTGCCATGCGCTCTCACCTCGTCTCGGCCATCGATCGTCGTCAGGACAGCTTCGAATGGAAAAATGCCTTCGTTTGCACGCGAAAGTTCCAACAGGCTTGGCGTCGAGATGTTCAGAAGACCAGCAAGCGGCCCGTCACCCATCGCGCTCTCGCCGTGACAGCCTGCGCAGGCGACACTGTATTCGTGCTCGCCTGTGACTTCGGCGATGGTCGGGCTGCTAGCCAAGATCAATGCCGCGATAACATGCGCTCTAATTTTCCAGTCTTTCATTTCGTGATCTCCTGATTCCATCAGCCCTTTGCAGCGGGGAGGTAGTAGAAATGGCCCACTACAAGGCATTCAGCCTATGAGCCGATCACGGACTGCGGTTGACAAATATCAAGCGCGTCACGCCTCGAATTAAGGTTGAATATGCCTTGGGCTTTCTTGGTATGTTGGCATGAACATGCTAAACGACGCGCCTGCACATATAATGGTGCAGCCATGACTGCCCTTCGCAGGAATGCCGGATGTATGGTGTATTCGCCATATCCCCACTTGGAGGTTGCTTTACGGTTGACTCGGCCCCGCGCACGGGTAAAAGGCAGCTTCAACGAGATTCACGCGATGTGCCGCACGTCGGCCCGCAATCAGAGGATATGAGACATGGCGAAGCCTACCACCATCAAGATCCGCCTGAACTCCACTGCGGGGACCGGGCATTTCTACGTCACAAAAAAGAACGCACGTACAATGACCGAAAAGATGGTCATCAAAAAGTACGACCCCGTTGTGCGCAAGCACGTCGAGTATAAGGAAGGCAAGATCAAGTAATTGATCCTGTTGACCACAAGCGATCTGGCCGCGCAATTGCGCGGCCTTTTGCGTTTCAGGGTCTAGAACTGGCCAAGCATCGCAAGGGCCAGCGACACGATCAGACCGATCTGCGCGAGCAAGGTCAGGCTCATGCCGATCATCCTTAGCCGCCAGTGGGTGCCGTCAATGGCAAAATAGATGCCGTGCGATGCGCGCCCCAAAACCAATCCGGCAGCGCATAGGGTAAGCAGGGTGGTGCCGCCGCCCTGCGCCTCTGCCAGCCCCATCAGGATCAGGGCAATCGGTATCTGCTCGACGGCGTTGGCATGGCCGCGAATGGCCTTTGTCAGGGGGCGATCGTTGTTGTCGCCCAAGACGACACCACCCCGTCTGCGCAGTTGGATCACCTTGAGTGTCAGCAGCAGGATGATGACAGCCGTAAACAGAGCCGTCACAGATGTAATGGGCAGTGGTGTCATAAAAGGGCCTTTGCGCAACAAAAAAGGGCTGATGTTGCCATCAGCCCTTAAATCATCATTCAGATCAACGCTTATTCACGGTTGCCGAAAAGCTGCAGCAGGAACATGAACATGTTGATAAAGTCGAGGTAGAGGTTCAGCGCACCCATGATGGCGGATTTTGCCAGCCACTCCTGATCGCCGTGTGCGGCATGTGCGACGTAGTCGTTCTTGATCTTCTGTGTGTCATAGGCGGTCAGACCGGCAATGATCAGCACACCAAGGATGGAGATCGCGAACATGATTGCAGGCGACTGCAGGAAGATGTTGACGATCATCGCCACCACAAGGCCGATCACACCCATGATCAGGAATGCACCCCAGCCAGAGATGTCTTTCTTGGTTGTGTAACCATAAAGGCTAAGACCGGCGAAGGCGATCGACGTAATCAGGAACACCTGCGCAATCGAGAAGCCTGTGAAGGCCACAAAGATCCATGCCATCGACAGGCCCATGACGGCTGCGAAAGCGTAAAAGAACGTCTGTGCGGCGGCAGCGGAAAAGCGGTTGATCATCGCGCCGAAGCCGAAAACCATCGCAAGCGGTGCAAACATCACGATCCAGCCCAGAATATTCGGCTGCAGTGTGAACGGATCACGGAACATGCCCAGCAGTTGTGGCGATGTGCCAACTGCCCATGCAACGGCAAATGTAATGAGCATGCCTACGGACATTGTGCCGTAGACTTTGTTCATGTGGGCGCGCAGTCCCGCATCGATCTCGGCCGTGCGTACGCCACCGGCCGTTCTGATCGTGTCGAATTGAGCCATATTTTGACCTCCAAAAATAAAACAGCGGTGCCGTGAACCGGCATCCTTGCGCTCGATATTGGCAGGCGCCGCTGGTTTTTCAAGGTGGCGCAGGGGCAATTTACGCTTTTCTGATCATTTTGGGCGGGAATGTCGCAGGGGGTGATACCCCCTGCTAGTCGCGCCAGTACGCAGGTGCCTGCCAGGACGGTTTCTGCGCCTCGTTTTCGGCCTGTGTGCGGGTGATGCCGATGTCATGCAGAAGATGCATATCAAGCGTGCCAAGGTGCTGACGCTGGCGCGCCAGCGCCCGCATGTCTTGAAGCTTTTGCAGCAATGTGCGCGGCTTTTTCCGGCCCGCAGTGATAGGGAGGCAATTTTGAGCGGTATAGGACATTTCATTCCCTTTCGTGATTTAATGGTGCGCTAATATTCCGATGCTTGATATATACGTTGGGCTAATGCATAATGAAAATGAATGTTTATGAAATGAAATATCAAGGTTTGTGATGATATGCGAAATCTGGATCTGACGGCACTGCGGTCTTTCGTGGCGGTGGCCGACACGGGCGGTGTGACCCGCGCTGCCGGTATGCTCAACCTCACCCAGTCGGCGGTGTCCATGCAGCTCAAACGGCTTGAGGAATCGCTGGATGTGACCCTGCTGGACCGGTCCGCGCGCAGCGTCAGCCTGACCCCGACGGGCGAACAGATGTTGGGCTATGCGCGCAAGATGCTCAGCCTGAATGACGAGGCACTGCGCCGACTGACGGCGACAGAATTCGAAGGCGAGCTCAAGCTTGGCGTGCCGCATGACATCATTTATCCCACTGTCCCTGCTGTCCTGAAACGCTTTGCAGCCGAGTTTCCGCGCATGCAGGTCCGGCTGATTTCCGCCCCGACCCGCAAGCTGTTGCATATGTTCGGCCGTGGCGAGGTTGATCTTATTCTCACCACCGAGGAAAACTGCGGGCCCGAAGGGCAGGTCCTTGTTCAGGTGCCCTTGCTGTGGATCGGCGCCCAGGATGGTGCCGCTTGGCGCAAGGAGCCGCTGCCGATTGCGTTTTGCAGCAATTGCATCTTTCGCAGTGGGGTATTGCAGGCCCTGAACGAGGCGGGCCGTGCGTGGCACATGGCGGTGGATTCCGAAATGGACAATGCGGTTGAGGCAGCGGTCAGCGCCGATCTGGCCGTGCATGTGGCCCTTAGGGGCAGTCTGCCGCCCCACACCGAAGTCATCGACCACGGCGGGGCCCTGCCAGCTTTGCGGTCGCAAAACATCAATCTTTATGTTCTGAAACCTGAAGACCATGCCAGCGTTGCCATGGCGGACATTATCAAGCGGTGCTACGCCGCACCGCCGGTCATGCCGCAGCTGGTTACGGCATAACCACGACCTTGCCGGTCGATTTGCGGCTGCGCAGCAGTTCCAGCGCGTCAGCGGCGTCTTCAAGCGGGATCTTATGGCTGATGTGCGGGTGCAGTTTCCCTTCCGCATGCCATTGCATCAACTCGGCTAGGCTATCGGTCAGGGCGGTCGGGTTGAACTTCAGGTAACCGCCCCAGTAAAAGCCGATCACGGTGATGTTCTTGACCAGAATGATATTTGCAGGGATCTGCGGCACGTCCCCGCTGGCAAAGCCGATCACGACGACACGGGCTTCGCGGTTGCAGGCCCCAAGGGCCGCCTTGAAGGCGTCGCCGCCAACCGGATCATAGACCACATCGGCCCCGCCAAGCGCCTTGACCTGTGCTTTGATGTCCTGCGTAGCGCTATCAATGACATGATCTGCCCCCGCCGCCTTGGCGACCGCCAGCTTGTCGGCCCCGCGTGCCACCGCGATGACCTTGGCACCCATGGCTTTGCCCACTTCAACCGCTGTCAGACCGACACCCCCCGCAGCGCCCAGCACCAAAAGTGTTTCGCCCCGCTGCAAATGTGCGCGGCGTGTCAGTGCCAGATGCGACGTGCCATAGGCCACCATAAAGCCTGCCGCAGTGGCATCATCCATCGTGTCGGGCACTTCGCGGCACAAAGCGGCGGGAAAGACGCCTTTTTCAGCCATGCCGCCCTGGCCGCCGAAGACGGCAACGCGGGCCCCGATCGCAGGTGTAGTGACCGCCGGCCCATGGGCAATAACAGTGCCGCAGACCTCCATCCCGAGGGTGAAGGGCGGTTGCGGCGTATCCTGATACTGGCCTTTCGCCATCAAGAGGTCGGCAAAATTCAGCCCACATGCCGTAATTTTAAGCAAGACTTCGCCTGCCGCAGGCGTGGGTGCTGCGCAGCTTTCCAGTTTCGGAGGGTTTTCAAAGCTTTGGACATGAAAAGCGCGCATTTTCAGCGACTCCTTAGAGTTTTCAGAATATATTTACGTTCAGCATGGCAGAATGTGGGGGTGTTGAAACTGTCTTTTTTGCAAGGAAGACTGAAAAACACACCGTCGAACCTGTCTTTAAGGTAAGGACGTGGCCTGCAACCGTTGCGTGTTTTGTGTATTTGGTGGCATCGATCAAATATCAAAGTAGCGCTTCTTGCCAAGGGGTAAGTGGGCACGCGGTTTGGGGC
>JBFEQR010000021.1:0-12888 GCA_041549425.1 Yoonia sp.
TCTGACAGGCGCGGTTTGCCCTGCAGATCAACGATCTTTCTATCCATCACCCACCTCCAGCGCGGGCAGGCCCAGCAGGTTGCGCTTTTCGGGATCAGTCAGAAAGGCCGCCTCTGAAACGCGGCGCCACTGGGCATCGCGTTCGGCAGACAAGGCCGGGATCAAGTCCAGATCGGGGCGCAGGGTGACATCCTCACCGGCATAATCCGACAGCCAAGCTGCAATCGCACTCAGCACACGGCTGGCCAGCGGCAGCACCGTCAAACGATAGAATGCGCGGTTGGCCTCCTGATAATTGGCATAGGTGGCATCACCAGGAATACCCAACAACATCGGCGGCACCCCGTAGGCAATCGCAATCTCACGCGCGGCGGCTTCTTTGGTCTTCTGGAACTCCATGTCGGAGGGGGAAAAGCCCATCGGCTTCCAGTCCAGACCGCCCTCAAGCAACATCGGACGGCCCGCATTGCGCGCGCCCTGATGCTGGGTCTCCATCTCGTCCAGCAGGCGGTCATATTGATCATTGGACAGCGATGACTGGCCATCAGCCCCGCGATACACAATCGCCCCCGAAGGCCGCGCCGCGTTATCAAGCAAGGCCTTGGACCACCGCGAGGCCGCATTATGCACATCAATCGCCGCAGCGGCCGCCTGCAAAGGCGAAAACCCGTAATGATCATCTTGCGGATGAAAGCTCTTGATATGGCAAACAGGGCTGGCGTCCCCGGACACCGCAAAGCGATGCTTGCGGCCACCGACCGTATAGTCATACCCCACAGGCCACCCGTCAGCCCCCGGAACAACGGCCATCCGGTCTGAGCGCAAAACATGCAACTCAACCGGCAACCCCTCTTCCCCGACAGCCTCAAGATAGCCATTGCCGGTCAACAAGATCTGGCCAAACAAGGCCTCCAGCAATTCCGCAAGCCCCTGACCGCCATTCGGGCGGGCAAGCAAGGCCAGCACCGGATGCAGATCATAACGCCGCGCGCTGTCCTGCAACACGACAGGCATGGCGGCGGCGGCCTCTGCGATCATCTTGACCGTACGAAACCCGATCGGATTGCCGTTAAAGCCGACCTTGGTCAACGACACCACATCACGCGGCGACCATGCCACACGGCCCGCACCGGACATCGCCATGACACGTCCTGTAGCCGAGGCCTTGACCTCGACATCAGGCTGGACCGCGCGGTTCTTAAATCCAAACATTCAATACTCCCCGAAGTGGTGGTCGGTTGCGACCATCTGCAGTTCTCGAAAAACAATTTGCCAAAAAGGTCTGAGGGAATTGCTAGCGCGGCGTACGCACCCCCGCGCAACACAGGCTCAAAGCGTGCGTATACTGGGGTTCAACCAGTTTTTAGCCGGTGCAATCATCAGATCATGCAAGGCCCAGACCAGCGCATCGACACGGTCCGGCGACCCGTTGCCCGCAAAACCGGTGACCGTCATCTGCGTCATCTGGTCTTCCAATGCGGACAAACCACGGGCGTGGGACACGCGGCCCTGCTCGTAAAGGGCGGCAATCGGCTCTGCGCGGGCGACCTTGCCCTTGCTGGCATGCACCGACCGGTATGACACCAACGGATCGGCCTGCCGTATCACCGCCTCAACCATATCACCGCCCTGATTGACCTCTGCAACCAGACGGTCGGCACCGTGACGGTGATAGGCCGCGACCGCCGCCGCAGCCCAGACCATCGGACGGGCTGCCGAAACGGTTGCATCCTCGATGACAACAGCACGCCAATTATGCACGGGGCCTGCCATGGTGACCCCGACAACCACGATACGGTCGAAAGCAGGCAACGTGTCGGCCCGCACCGCCGCAAGGTCCGCCACAGTCCAAAGCGCGCCTTCCACATCCGTCAGCAACTCGCCCTGCAATTCCTGCCGGCCCATCGCCGTGCCGCCATAACGCCCCTCGACCTCCTCAAGAAATGCCGGCGCGAGATTGGCACGGTTTGCCGCAGTGGGCGCATGGGTCATGACAGTCGTCGGACGCGCCAGCAAATCACGCAACATCGCCGTGCGCCGCGGGGTCGTGGTGACACAGGCCCGCGGATCATCGCCAAGGCGCAAGCCGAACTGCAACATATCCCACGCCGCTTCGGCCTTGCGCCATTTCGCCAGCTCGTCGGCCCAGATGGCATCAAACTGCGGACCACGCAGGCTTTCGGGATCATGCGCCGAGAAAAGCTGCGCAACCGCCCCATTGGGCCAAATCAGCATCCGGCGTCCCGCAACCCACTTGGGCCGCCTGTCAGGGGGGCAAACCGCCATGATGCCGCTTTCGCCAAACACCATAACCTCACGGGCCTGATCCATGGTTTCGGCCACCAGTGCGACGCGTCTGGCACGGCCCTTGGCACGCGGCCTTGGCCCCTCGACCATAGCGCGCACCCATTCGGCACCGGCTCGGGTCTTTCCCGCACCACGTCCGCCTTGGATGACCCACGTGCGCCAGTCGCCTGCCGGGGGCAACTGATGCGGCAAGGCCCAGAAATCAAACAGATAGGGCAGCGCCGCCAGATCATCCGCCCGCAACCCCGACAGAAATGCCATTTGCGACGAGCGTGTCGCGGATGCGATCAAGCTGGCACCCGATGTCAGCACGGATGGCGTCATAGTCGATGGAGTCGTCGTCGGGATTATCGCCGATTTTCGCATAAAAAGCTTCCTCCGCGCTGACCAGTTTCAGGTGCGCTGCATTCAATTGATCGATTTTGCTCAGTACATCTTTCGGGGTTGCACCATCCGGTTTGCCCAACCTGTCGGTCATCTCGGTCAAGGTATCGCGGATGTTTTGGTAAAGGGTCTGCATCTCGGCAAGCCGCCTGGCTGCCGGTGCCACACGCTTGCGCGCGTTTTTCCGTTTCTTTGTCATGATAATTACGCCTGCAAGGACACTTCCGTTACAGTCGAGTGCAGGCCTTCGCATCGGGCGAAATCCTGTATCTAGCCGGATTAACCTACTGAATCAGATGCAAAAAGTCAATCAATCTGCCAATTTGCCGCGGCCGGTTGATTAATGATTCTTTAGCCTTCAACACCGTGCGTCGCTGGGTGAATCATGTGGCAATTGCGCCGTGTAGCCTCTTGGCGTACCAAAAATTTGTGAAACACATGCAAACGTCCAATCGTCGCAAAGGAACACAGAATGATTGCCTACGTCACCGTTGGTGCAGATGACATCGCCCGCGCAGAACGGTTTTACTCTGCGTTCTTGCCCGCGCTTGGCTACACACTCGAAAAATACCACGGAGACCTAAGCTACATACCACCCGCACCACCGGGCCAATCCCCCGTCTCGCCGGATTTCTACGTCAAATCACCCTTCAATGGCGGTCCTGCATCGGCCGGAAACGGCACAATGATCGCGTTTCAGGCCCGCAATCAAGAACAGGTGCGCAACCTTCACGCCGCAGCACTTGCCGCAGGCGGCCGTGACGAAGGCCAACCGGATTTTCGTGCGGCCTATGGGCCCCATTTCTATGTAGGCTATCTGCGCGACCCGCAGGGGAACAAGATCGCACTCTTCTCAAGTGACGAAAACGAACCCGGACGCGACGGCTAAGAGGGCCCAAAGCCCCGGCCGCGCAACGTTCAGGCCCCCCCGACCTACCCGTCGCTCGCGCGCTCGGCCTCAATCTCGCGCCAGCGGGCAACATTGCGGTTATGGTCGTTCAGGTTGGTCGCAAAAGCATGTCCACCAGTCCCGTCCGCAACAAAGAAGATATACTCCGTCGTATCAGGGTTCAGCGCAGCCTCGATCGCGGCCTGACCGGGGTTCGCGATCGGCGTCGGGGGCAAAGCCGGAATGACATAGGTGTTCCAAGGCGTCTCGCCGCGCAGCTCGCTCTGGCGCAGGCCACGGCCCAGAATGCCCTCACCGCGCGTGATGCCGTAAATGACAGTCGGGTCGGTTTGCAGACGCATGCCACGGTTCAGGCGGTTGACAAAGACGCTGGCCACCTGTCGGCGCTCGTCAGGAACGCTGGTTTCCTTTTCGATGATACTAGCAAGGATCAGCGCCTCTTCAGGTGTTTCAAGCGGCAATCCATCGGCGCGGGACTGCCACGCTTGGGCAAGGATATCTTCCTGCAAGGCCGCCATCCGCGCCAGCACGGACGACACCGTATCACCTTGCCTGATATCGTAATCACGCGGGGCCAACACACCCTCGGCGGGCACGTCCGTGACATCATTTTCCAGAATATCAATGCTTTGCAAGGCGTTTTTTATCTGCCAGCTTGTGACACCTTCCGCAATCACAACGCGGTAAGAGGCCCCGCCATCCTCGCGGACATTCAGATATGTTTCCGGCGCGTCCTCTGCACCCGCTTCAAAACTGACCAGTTCGACAAACCGGTTGCTTTGCGGGTCCAGCTCGCGGACATCAACGATGGTGCGGTTGATACCCACGCGATAGATCACCTCGGCGCCGCAGGTATTTCGGCCCCCACGGGTGACAATATCGACAATCTCGTCCATTGACGCGCGCTCTGGCACACGGAACCGGCCAAACTTCACCTGACCGGATTTCCCCGCATAGTCAGCACCCGCCTCGAAGATGAAAGGCGATGAAATCGCGCCCTTCTCCATCAGATCGTCACTGATGCCGCCAATGCTGCCCCCGCGCGGAACCTCCAGACAAATAGCGGTCTCAAGGGGGCCTTCTGCGCTATATTCGCGGGTGCCCCACGCAATGACGCCACCCAGCAGAAACAGGGCCACCGTCAAAAACGTCAAGGCATTCGCCGCGATATGGCGCCACATCAGTCGACTTTCCCGAACACAACGCTGGCATTGGTGCCGCCGAACCCAAAGGAGTTCGACAGGGCGATATCAATCTTCGCAGGCCGCTTTTCATTGGCACACAGATCAATCACCGTCTCGACAGCGGGGTTATCAAGGTTGATGGTGGGCGGAGCAACCTGATCGCGGATCGCAAGGATCGAGAAAATCGCCTCGATCGCGCCAGCGGCACCCAACAGATGGCCCGTTGCGGATTTCGTCGACGACATCTTCAGATCAGCCGCAGCATCCCCGACCAGACGTTCCACCGCACCCAACTCAATCGTGTCAGCCATGGTCGATGTGCCATGCGCATTCACATAGTTGATCTGGCTCGGCGTGATCCCTGCATTGCGGCAGGCCGCACGCATCGCGCGCTCTGCGCCTTCGTGATCGGGCGGCGGGGCGGTGATGTGATGCGCGTCACCGCTCAGGCCATAGCCCAGAACTTCGGCGTAAATCTTCGCTCCACGCGCTTTGGCATGCTCGTACTCTTCCAGCACGACAATGCCCGCACCCTCTCCCATGACGAAACCGTCGCGGTCTTCGTCCCATGGGCGGCTGGCGATTTTCGGATTATCATTATGCTTTGTGCTCAATGCCTTACAGGCATTAAAGCCCGCCATGCCAAGTTCGCAAATAGCGGCCTCTGCACCGCCTGCAATCATGACATCGGCATCACCATACTGGATCAGACGCGACGCATCGCCAATCGCATGGGCACCCGTGGAACAGGCAGTCACAACAGAATGGTTCGGCCCGCGAAAGCCGTAACGGATCGAAACTTGCCCCGAAATCAGATTGATCAACGCACCGGGCACAAAGAAAGGCGACACACGGCGCGGCCCTTTTTCCGCCATCATGACGGCCGTGTTGGCGATCGAATTCAGACCACCGATACCCGACCCGATCAGCACGCCGGTCCGTTCCTGCGCGTCGCGTTCCTCCGGCATCCAACCGGAATCTTCAATGGCTTGCTGTGCGGCAGCCATCCCGAACAGAATAAAGGTATCGACTTTGCGCTGTTCTTTGGGGTCCATGTATTTCGCGGCGTCAAAGGTGCCGTCGGTCCCGTCACCAAGTGGAACCTCACAGGCATATTGCGTGGTCAGCTTGCTGGGATCAAAGCCCGTGATCTTGCCCGCACCGGATTGGCCGTCAAGGATACGCTCCCAGCTTGCTTCCACACCATCTGCAAGGGGTGTCACCAACCCCAGACCCGTAACAACGACACGCCGCATATTCTGCCCTCACCCTAGGAGTATTTGCCGTCCTGCATACCCCAGCGGCACAGGTAGGGGCAAGGGCGGCGGGCACGATCTGCGCGCGCAATGGCAGATTTCATCTCATATTAAGATCTGGTGACTACCGTCGTGCAAAAAGCAGACGGTTTGGACATCAATGCGACGGTTCGCAGACAAAATTGCATTGGCTCTCTTGCTGTTTGGCCTCGCCCGACCGGTCCACGCCGATTGCGCGATCATTGATCAGTTGGACAAGCTTCACAGCCTGCAGCACCGGCTCGCGAATAACCCGCAAACGGGGCTGTTTGCCTCCGATATCCGTCAATTGCGCGCGATCAGCAGTGATGTCGCGACCCGTGACGCAATCAACGCGGTGGATGGCAATGCGCTTATGGGCAAAGGCGCGGATGTCGCGCGCTTCCTGCAAGAGACACAGAACCTGCTACAAGGCGCCAGCATGGACGATCCCCTGTCCGTCCTGCCGCATTTCACGACAAGCCGGCGCGCGAACCTGCTGCGGATCGGTCGCCACCTTGTCGACCTGCGCTGCACCGACGAACAAATCACGATTGCAGAGGCCGAGGCCGCAGAAAACCCCATCCGTGCCACCAGCGACGCAGAGGACATGCAACAGGTCGGCGCCGCGATCAACCGGATCGCCGCAGAGGTTTTTCGCCCCCGCTCATTCTTCATTCTCATTGCCGTCATCGGAACAAGCACCGTTCTGGCACGCATCATCCAGCGCTGGCTGACACTGCGGCGCAGACGGGCCAGACGGCACCCCACGACCTATAACACCCGATACACATGGGACGGCAAGACAACGACAGGCATGTTGCTGGACCTCAACTGCCTTGGCGCCAAACTGCGGCACGAAAAAGGACATCCCATTCCACAGGGAACGGCGGTCAGTCTTACAATCGAAGACGGCAGCGTCGATGGCACCGTGATGTGGGGCAACACGCATTACAGCGGGGTCCGGTTCCGGCATAACATCACGCTGGAACAGCTGGCAGCGATCCTCGCGGCAGGTGATCCCGACAGAAAGGCAGCCCAAACGCAAAACGGCGCCCCGCGGGACGCCGTTTCATAATCGCAATGTATCGCGGCTTATTGTGCGCCGTCGATAAACTTTACAGCGTCGCCGAACGTCTGGATTGTCTCGGCAGCGTCGTCAGGAATTTCGATCCCGAACTCTTCTTCGAAGGCCATAACCAGCTCGACTGTATCGAGGCTGTCTGCGCCAAGATCATCAATAAAGGACGCAGCTTCCGTCACTTTGTCTTCTTCAACACCAAGATGCTCTACAACAATCTTGCGTACACGGTCTGCAACGTCGCTCATATCAATTCCTTACGTTTCTATTGGGCTCACGCCCGTTGTTCCCTGGGCTTTCACCCGCTTTCGCGCCTTGCGGCACATCTCATATCTGCGCCAGCACAACATTTGACGTAACGTCATATGCTCTGCTCAGCAAATCTGCGTGGCCTATAACAGAGAATTCCGAATTGGCAAACGCTTTCGACCACCCTAACGGGTGCTCGGCTACAACATGGCCATACCGCCGTTCACATGCAAGGTCGTACCGGTCACATAGGCCGCCTCGGGGCTGGCCAAATACAGCACGGCAGCCGCGATTTCCTCGGCGTCCCCCATCCGGCCCGCCGGAACCTGCGTCAGGATCGCAGACTTCTGCTCGTCATTCAGCTTGTCGGTCATCGCGGTGGTGATGAACCCGGGCGCCACGCAATTGACCGTGATGCCACGGCTGGCCACCTCATAGGCGATGGATTTGGACATCCCCACCATCCCCGCCTTAGACGCGGCATAGTTGGCCTGACCGGGGTTTCCGGTCGCACCGACCACAGATGAAATATTCACAATCCGCCCCCAGCGCGCCTTCATCATGCCGCGGATGACACCTTTGCACAGCCGCATGGTCGAGGTCAGATTGACCTCAAGCACCGACGACCATTCATCGTCGGACATCCGCATGAAAATATTGTCGCGGGTGATACCGGCGTTGTTGACCAGCACATCGACCGACCCCATGACCTCTGCGGCTTGCTTGGGCAACGCTGTGACCGCATCCGCATCACTCAGATTGCAAGGCAGAACATGGGCGCGCTCGCCCAAAGAAGCCGCCAGTTCTTCCAGTGGCGCAACCCGCGTGCCAGACAAGGCAACCGTGGCACCCGCGTCATAAAGGGCCTTTGCAATCGCCCCGCCGATCCCGCCGGATGCACCTGTAACAAGCGCGTTCTTTCCTGTTAAATCAAACATTTCTCGACCCTTCTTAATGTTATTTCGCCAATGCCGCAGCCGCCGCCGCGACATCTTCGGGGGTGCCCACTGCCGTGGTTGCGATGTTGCGGTCAATCCGCTTGATCATGCCGGACAAGGCCTTGCCTGCACCGATTTCAAGAACCTCTGTGACCCCTTGGGCCGCCATATACATGACACTTTCACGCCAGCGCACCGCACCTGTCACCTGCTCGACCAAAAGGGTGCGGATCGTGTCGGGATCGGACACCGCCTCTGCGCGGACATTGGCCACGAGGGGGACCGCTGGCGCCTTAATCTCGACCTCGGCCAGCGCATGCGCCATCACGTCAGCGGCAGGGGCCATCAGGCTGCAATGGAACGGCGCACTGACTGGCAGCAATAGCGCGCGCTTGGCGCCTTTCGCCTTGGCAATCTCGACCGCGCGTTCAACCGCGGCCTTGGACCCCGACACAACCACCTGCGCGGGGTCATTGTCATTGGCAGCCTGACAGATGTCGCCTTGGCCGGCTTCCGCGGCCACAGCCTGCACAGCCGCAAAGTCCAGCCCGAGAATCGCGGCCATCGCACCCACACCCACAGGCACCGCCTCTTGCATGGCGGTCCCGCGTATACGCAGCAGGCGCGCCGTGTCACCGACGCTCAGCGCACCCGAGGCCGCAAGCGCGGAATATTCGCCCAGCGAATGTCCGGCCACAAAAGACGCGGCTTCAATTGTTACCCCTTCTGCCTCCAGCGCACGCATCGCGGCAAGCGATGTCGCCATCAACGCAGGTTGGGCATTGGCCGTCAGGGTCAGGTCGGCAATGTCGCCATTCCAGATCAGACCGGACAGGTCCTGATCCAAGGCCGCGTCCACCTCGTCAAAGACGGCTTTCGCCGCAGGATAGGCATCGGCAAGCGCCTTTCCCATTCCGATTGTCTGGGCCCCTTGTCCGGGAAATACAAATGCGCGCATGAATGCCCCCTTTGGCAGTGTCTTGGTTTGTCAAAGGCTTACCCTGCCCGTCGCCGCGGCACAAGCAACGCAAAGATGCACAGACCATGCGCGCGCCTAAGCCTGTGCCACATGTATGGCCAGTGCTAGTTCTCCAGCAACGCAGTATCGGAGACCCACATGCAATCGCATCAAGCTATAACCTACGGCACAGTCACGAAAACCTTTCACTGGCTGACGGCCCTTTTCATCCTCACACTTGTGCCTCTGGGCGCCATTGCCAACCGGCTCCCTTATGACACCAACGAACAACTTGCCTTCAAGGCCCAACTGTTTTCCTTACATAAAACGCTCGGGGTTGTTGTTTTTGTGGTGGCCCTTGCCCGCATTCTGTGGGCGCTGAGCCAACCCAAACCCGCCACATTGCACCCCGACCGCAAGGCCGAGACCTTTCTGGCAGAAATGGTCCACTGGTTGCTTTACATCTCGCTGGTCGCTGTTCCCCTGACCGGCTGGATACACCACGCAGCAACAGCAGGCTTTGCCCCGATCTGGCTGCCCATTAGTCAGGACCTGCCACTGGTACCCAAAGATGAAAGCATCGCCAAACTTTTCGCGGGCCTGCATTGGGCGTGGAGCAAGATCATGATCGGCGCGATCCTGCTGCACCTCGCAGGGGCGCTCAAACACCAGTTTGTCGACAAAGACGCCACCTTGCGCCGCATGTGGTTCGGTGCGTCCGAGGCCGTGACAGGCCCTCATCACGGCAGCAAAACCGCCCCTCTTGCGGCTTTGGCGATCTATGTGGTGGTCACCGGTCTGGGCGCTTTTGCAGGGCTCTACACGGCCAAAGCTACCACAAGCGACATCGCGCTTGCCGAAGTCAGCTCCGAATGGGCCGTCATCGAAGGCAAAATCGCACTGACCGTCACCCAGTTGGGCAGCCCCGTCACCGGCCAATTCGCCGACTGGACCGCCGCGATCAATTTCGACGAAACCGCAAGCGGCACCATGGGCGATGTCACGACCACAATCGCCATCGGCTCGCTGAGCCTCGGGTCGGTCACAGGGCAGGCTTTGGGCGCTGACTTTTTCAACGCGGACGTCTTTCCCACGGCCGTGTTCAGTGGCGAGATTACGGCGGCAGGCACCGGCTATATCGCGGACGGGACGCTGACGATCAAAGACATCAGTGTACCGCTTACCCTACCCTTCGCACTGGCCATCGACGGCGACACGGCCACAATGTCAGGGCAGGTTGATATTGACCGCCGCAGCTTTGCGATCGGGCAAAGCATGCCTGATGAAACCAACCTCGGGTTTGGTGTTGCGGTGCAGATCAACCTGACCGCCACGCGGGGCGAATAACAAAAAGGCCGCGCCAATGACTGGCGCGGCCTTCTTTCTTTAACTGTGAACGTCGATTAGGGCTTCATCGCCTCGATCGAGATCATCACTTCGACTTCGTCACTGACGAATGGCGCGAATGCGCCCACTTCGAAATCGGACCGCAACAGCGTTGTCGTGGCATCAAAACCGGCCCACGGCTTTTCGGCCATCGGGTGCATGCCAACCTGATTCAATGTGGCATCCAGCACGACAGGCTTTGTGATGCCGTTCAGGGTCAGATCACCTGTGATCAGGGCTGTTGTCTCGCCCGTCACTTCGATACCTGTGGATGTGAACGTCACCATTTCTTCGTCGGCCGCGTCAAAGAAATCACCGCTCATAAAGTGCTCGAAACGCGCTTCCCAACCGGTCAGCATGTTGCGGACAGGGAAAGAGACGTTGACGGAAGACGCGGCAGGATCTTCCTGATTAAATGCGATTGTGCCCTCAAAACCCGAGAACATGCCATAGGTCGTGGAATAGCCAAGGTGGTTGTAGGAAAACACGATCTGGCTGTGGCTGGAATCCAGAACATAGTCCAGGGATGTGGCCAAAGCAGGTGTGGCAAGAACCGCGGTGGCCAAAGCAGTAGAAGTGATAAGATTTTTCATGTGAGTGATCCTTTCAGGAGCGTCTGTGTGTTTTTGTTAATTAGCATTTCCACTGCCGCAGCAATTCTGCAAAAACGCACAGAAAATGTTCGCCCGCGCAAGCCGATGCGCAGGTTGTCGCCCACGGGCTTTTCCGTCCCTATCTTGGGCGTCCCATGACCTGAAAAACGGCGCGCAGGCCAAAACACTTTGCCGTCAGCGACGACAAATGCAGCGCGTCAAAAGCGGGTTTTGTTATCTCAGGTCTTTGGCAATGCGGTCGCGCAGGCGGACCAGCTGACCCGGCGTGGCCTCGGCGATTGCAAGGGCTTCATCGGATTTTCTGAACCACAACACCAGTTGCGCGGTCCTGTCGTCCTGATCCGTGACGGCAAAAACATCTTCGATCATCGCAAAGGGAAAAGCCGCCTTTTTTGACGGGCGGCCCATACGGTTGACGACAACCTCACGAATTTCCCTCTTGGCAAGATCAATCTGAAAGGCGGGCTGCGTGCCACGGCTGGAATACCAGAACATATAGACTGCGACAGAGGCCAAAAGAACCGCAGGGCCAGCATGGAAAATATCCGGCATGGTGAAAGCCGTCACAATGGGCAGCGCAAGGATACCGATGGCAATCACCGCACTGCAAATCCCAAGCACCCACGAAAGGAACTGCGCCGCAGCCAGCCGCGGGGCGCTTTGCAATGCGGAATGAATCGTATAGCCCCAACTGCTTTCTTCGACAAAGAAGGTGTCGGCATCATCTCCGGCGCTGTTTTCTGCGATCTCGAGATCGTCAAAATCGTCAAAATCATCAAAGTCGTCGGATTGGTTTAATTGAATCATTTTTGCACCAGCTTGAGGGACCCGACGGTTTTCCCCAAAGAACGCGGCAAGAAAGTGGCAAATCCGCGGTCCGGACATGAAAAATCCGAAAACTGAAATAAAGACCGCGTTTCACTGTCAGCGGACTTGCACCGGACACCGCGCGCTGTATAAGGCGCCATCCTTTTGCAAAAAGTATGAACTGCGCAGGCTCTCGTGGATGGGACGCAAAAGGCAAACCCCCTTCCTTTGAAATGCGCTGATAAATGAACTGGAGTTCACATGCCGCTATATGAGCATGTCATGATTGCGCGTCAGGACTTGTCCAACACGCAAGCCGAAGGCCTTATCGAACATTTCGGGACCGTCCTTGCCGACAACGGTGGCAAACTGGTCGAGAACGAATACTGGGGCGTCAAAACGATGGCCTACAAGATCAACAAGAACCGCAAGGGTCACTATGCCCTGCTGCGCTCTGACGCGCCTGCTGCCGCTGTGCAGGAAATGGAACGTCTGATGCGTCTGCATGACGATGTGATGCGTGTCCTGACCATCAAGGTCGATGCACACGAAGAAGGCCCATCGGTACAAATGCAAAAACGCGAAGAACGTGGCGAACGCCGCGAGCGCCGTTGATCTCAGGATAAGGACAAAAAATCATGGCTACAAAACCATTTTTCCGTCGTCGCAAGTCCGATCCGTTCGAGGGTGAAAACGCCCCCAAGATCGACTACAAAGACACCCGCCTTTTGCAGCGCTACATCTCCGAGCGCGGCAAAATCGTTCCCGCCCGTATCACCGCTGTCGGTGCAAAGAA
>JBFEQR010000022.1:0-12872 GCA_041549425.1 Yoonia sp.
AGGTAGCATCATGCGTATTTTATTCGGATTGGTACTGTTGGTCGGCATGGGACTGGCGGGTTTTGCCGTATACATGGTAAATCAATATCTGGACGCGCAAAACTCTGCTTTGCAGCGTGAACGCCAGCGCGCAAACGCCGTTATTGAAACTATTGAAATCTACGCCCCAGCCAAGAACCTGACATACGGTGAGTTGCTGCGCCGCGAGGATCTCAAGTTGATACGCTATGCAACCCAGAATTTGCCCAACGGCGTTTTCCGTACCGAAGAGGCAATCTTTCCTGAAGGGTTTCAAGTGCGTCGCATTGTAAAAATCCCGATGCATGTCAACGAACCACTTCTGGAATACAAGGTAACCGAACCTGGCGCGCCACAAGGCATCCCTGCCCTACTTGATCCTGGCATGCGCGCTTTTCCGCTACCCGACTCACTCGTTGAAGCATTTGCCGGTGAAATGCGGATTTCGGACCGGCTTGACCTCTACTGGATCGGTAATCTGAACGGCCAGCAGAGCTCGCGTCTTGTGAAAAGCGCGCTGGAAATCGTGTCGATGGACGAGCCGGATGTGAACGGAAATGGCGGTGGACGCAACGTATTCCTACAGGTAACGCAGGAAGATTATGCGGACTTGCGCGTCCTGCAAGCGGCTGGCAGCCTATCTTTGACGCCCGTTGCGCGCGCGGATGCGACTGGCGGCGACACTTCAATCGAGACCGATATTCGCAATGCTTTGGGAATTGAAGAAGAGTTTATCGAAGCTGCGCCAGAGCCTGAAGCCCCCGAGATATGCACCCGACGAGAGCGTCGTGGGCTAAATATTGTGGTCATACAAGAACCTTGCAATTGATTTCATCATGGCGTGGCACCCGCGGTCGCCACGCTTTTTTTTGGCAGCCTGCACTACGGTCTCCCACCTGTCTTTCAAAGTGTTGCGCTTTACCCACATCTACTATGGCGTGCAACGCCTTGATTCTTGCAATAAATGTTGAAGTCACGCATGGTCAGGTCAGGTTGGGCATTTCAAGACCCATTTAATGAAGCGTGATCGGAGAGGCAGGTCACTTATGAACTATAACATTTTCCTAAAGGCAGCGGTGGCGAGCGTCGCCTTATCGTTGAGCGCGGTGGCCCCGACGACGGCTTCTGCCGAGACACTTACAATTCTGGAAGGCACGGCATCATCTCCGCTTCGCCTGACACTCAACCGTGCGGCGGTCGTCGAAAGTGACGTCCCCTTTACGGAACTGTCGATCGCCAACCCCGGCGTTGCCGACATCGCGTCACTGTCAGACCGGACGATCTATATCTTGGGCAAGAACCCCGGCCGGACGTCAATGACCCTGCTGAATGCAGAGGGTCGTCTGATCACGAACGTTGAAATCCATGTCACGCCTGATCTGGACGAGTTCAAGGAGCGTCTGGCGCAAATTCTGCCCGGCGAAAACATCGAAGTGCGCACTGCGGGCGGGGCAATTATCATGTCTGGCACGGTGAGTTCTATTGTGCGCATGGATCGCGCGCTTGAACTGGCGCGGCGCTATGCTGGTGACGGCGTCTCCAACCTGATGGTTGTCGGTGGTGTGCAACAAGTCATGCTGAAGGTGCGCTTCGCAGAGATGCGCCGCTCGGTCAGTAAGGCGCTTTCATCATCGCTGTCTTTCGGCGGAACCGTGTTTGACGGCGATCTGGACGTTTCCGGCGGTACCGGCAGCGGTGTCGACTCCACACCAAGCGGGTTGAGCCCGAGCACCGACAACAACGGCGCAATCCTTTTTGGCTTCGGCGCAGACAACCTTGATGTCGGCATCCTGTTGGAGGCGCTTGAATCGCGTGGTGTATCCCGTAGTCTTGCAGAACCAAATTTGACCGCACTTAGCGGCCAAGAGGCAAAGTTCCTTGCAGGTGGTGAAATCCCTGTACCAGTTGTAGACGGCGATAATGTTGGGGTTCAGTTCAAGCCTTTCGGCGTGGAATTGAACTTTATACCGCGCGTCGTTGATGGCGATATCATCAACCTTGAGATGACTGCTGCCGTATCTTCGCTCGATAGTGCTTCGGGGGCTGTTATTAACGGGGCTGCTGTTACTGGCTTCAGCCGCCGCGAAACATCGACAACTGTCGAGATGCGCGACGGTGAAAGCTTTGCAATCGCCGGTCTTTTGCAGGACGACTTCAACGACCTGACCGGCCAGGTACCATGGATTGGCGATATTCCAGTCCTCGGGGCGTTGTTCCGTAGTGCTGACTATCAGCGTCGGCAGTCCGAGTTGGTTATCATCGTGACCCCACACCTTGTTTCACCCACACGTGGCGAGGCTTTGGCCCTGCCAACAGATCGTGTTCGCCCACCTACCGAACGTGAACTGTTCCTGTTTGGCCGTGTTGCAGCGGCCGATGCACCAACACGTGGTGGTGCCGGTGAAGTGGCGCGCCAGGACTTTAGCGGGTCCTATGGCTACGTCCTGGATGAATGATTGGAGCTTATGGCTATGAAATACTTAATCACATCGGCCATCTTGGCCACCACCCTTTCAGCCTGTAGCTATGTGGACGGGACACAATCAACCTTCGACGCAGAAGCAGGTTCGCAAATTGCGACAGGTGATTTCGGGCAATCGACACTGAACAATCGTTTGGTTCAGACCGGTCAGCTTGATTACACTGTCAATCTGGCGCGCCGGTTCGATGCAGAGGTTGCTTCGACGATCAACTTTGCCTTCAACTCTTCGGAACTGGATGCAGAAGCCCGCGCTGTGTTGACACAGCAGGCCAACTGGATCCGTCAGTTCCCCGAAGTCCGCTTTACGGTCTATGGCCACACTGATCTGGTCGGCAGCCAAAGCTACAACCGTGCATTGGGTCTACGCCGTGCACAGGCCGCTGTTCGGTTCCTTGTCTCGCAGGGGATTGATCGCAGCCGCCTTGAAGCTGTTGCATCCTTCGGCGAAACGCGTCCCCTGATTGAGACAGAAGCACGTGAGCGTCGCAATCGCCGTACAGTAACTGGGGTGACGGGCTTTGTTGCCAATAATCCGCTGGTTCTGAACGGAAAATATGCCGCGATCATCTTCCGGGAATATATCGGAAGTGCGAGTGCCGGCGCTGCTGTAGCCGAAGCGACCGCAGGCTAGTAAGAATTAGAACGCCGCGCCCTGTGCGCGGCGTTTTTTTGTGCTTTTGCACCAATCTAACAAAAATTTGCGGATATGGGCCTTTTTGCCCAAGTCCTGACATGGTTACATTCTTAAATAAGGTGGTAACGAGTCTGCCTTATTTGTGCTTTGGTCATTTTTTATGCGTATGATAGCGTCTTGGTGGCTGACAGCACGGTCTCGTTTTGGATAAATAGGGTCTATTAATACATGAGCGACAGCGTAGACGTCACGAGCGAAGGTCCTCAAATTGTTGCCTGTACCATCAGTCGCGATGTGCAGAACTTCGACTTGCTGATCGAAGACATGGAGGCGGCGCTTGGCGAAGCCTGGGGTGATCTCAGCTTTGATGATGCGATTGCATTTCTGGATCAGCCAGAGGCGCGCAGCCTTCAGTTTGTCACTGTCGCAATGGACTCCGAAGACGAGGATAACCTTGTCCTTATCTCGCAGGTCATCAGCACCGCAAAAGCAGCCGGCGTCAAAGTCATTGTGATCGCCGAAGATGTCAGTCCGGCATCCCTGCACCAGCTTCTGCGCAAGGGCGGTGATGAATTTGTCCCCTACCCGCTTCCTGAAAACGAGCTAGCCCGCGCGATTGAGCGTGTTCTGGTCGTAAAGGAAACCCCGCCACCCCAAGCAGGTGGCGCACAAAAGACTATTGGCGACCGCTCTGGTCTGTTGATCCCCGTACACGGCATTGCCGGTGGTACGGGTGCGACAACATTTGCCGTGAACCTGGCGTGGGAATTGGCAAATGTCCAAAAAAAGGACCCCCCGAAGGTGTGCCTGCTGGACTTTGATTTCCAATTCGGGTCGGCATCGACCTATCTTGATTTGCCCCGCCGTGAGGCCGTGCTCGAGATGCTGACCGACACGGTGTCCATGGACAGTGAATCCTTCATGCAGGCCACGCTTAGCTATGAAGACAAGATGCGGGTTCTGACCTCGCCCATGGATATGATCCCGCTCGACATGATCACGCCAGAGGACATCACCCGCGTGATCGAGATGGCCAAATCGCATTTCGACTATGTGATTGTCGATATGCCGACAACCATGGTCGAATGGTCACAAGTCCTGCTTGAGATGTCCCACATCTATTACGCGCTGATTGAGCTTGATATGCGCTCTGCACAGAATACACTGCGTTTGAAACGTGCGTTGCAATCAGAAGACTTGCCCTTCGAAAAGATTCGTTTTGTGCTGAACCGTGCGCCAGGATTTGCTGACATGAATGGGAAAAGCCGCGTCAAACGGCTTGGCGAAAGCCTTGGTATCCTGATCGAAACGCTGTTGCCTGATGGCGGAAAGCCGGTCACGCAAAGCGCGGATCACGGCACGCCCCTGTCTGTTTCGGCAGGCAAGAACGCACTCCGCAAAGAGATCGCAAAACTTGCGAAATCTATCAATGATGTCGTCATAGCTGATGCTGAAGAAGCACGGAAATAGAGGGTAAGTTTATGTTTTCTAAATATAAAAAGCCAAAAATTCCAACGGATGCGACACCGGCATCCAAGACGGTCGCACCGTCGAACGCAGCCGCCGTGCCCGCTGCCACCGAAGAAGCCCGCAAGCCCTTGATGAAAACCATGCAGCCGCGCCGCCCTGCAGAGGCGGGGGCCATGGACAAGGACAAGCGCCGCAAGGAACGTCTGGGCGAAATCAAGCTGGAGCTTCACAAGGCGCTGCTGGACAACCTCAACCTTGCTGCTTTGGAAAACGCGTCAGAGCAGGAATTGCGCGCTGAAATCAACGCGATTTCGAATGAGTCGCTTGAGGAAATGGGCATCGTCCTGAACCGCGAAGAGCGGCAGACGCTGAGCCAGGACCTCTACTTCGAGGTGACGGGTCTTGGTCCGCTCGAGACGCTTTTGAAAGACGACACCGTCAACGATATTCTGGTCAACGGACCACAGCAGATTTTCGTCGAACGCGGCGGTAAGTTGCAATTGACCGATGTGACGTTCAAGGACGAGCGGCACCTGCTGCGCATCATCGACAAGATTGTTTCGGCAGTGGGTCGTCGTGTCGATGAAAGCAACCCCTACGTCGACGCCCGCCTTGCCGATGGATCACGTTTTAACGCCATGGTCCCGCCGATCGCCGTTGACGGCTCGCTGGTGTCCATTCGTAAGTTCACCAAAGACAAACTGGGGATCGAGGATCTCATCAATTTTGGCGCCTTCACCGAAGAAATGGCCGCCTATCTGCAAGCTGCGGTTTCCACCCGTCTGAATGTGATCGTGTCGGGCGGTACCGGTTCGGGTAAAACGACGACCCTGAATGCCTTGTCCGGCTTTATCGACGACTCAGAACGCATTCTGACGATCGAGGACACGGCGGAACTTCAGCTGCAACAGACACACGTGGGACGGATGGAAAGCCGCCCGCCCAACGTCGAAGGCAAAGGTGGCGTATCGCAGCGCGACTGTCTGAAGAACGCACTGCGTATGCGTCCCGACCGTATCATCGTGGGTGAAACGCGTGGCGAAGAAGTTATCGACATGTTGCAGGCCATGAACACCGGCCACGACGGGTCGATGACCACAATCCACGCCAACTCTTCACGCGATGCGGTCTCGCGTCTAGAGAACATGATCGCCATGGCCGGTATCGAAATGCCGATCAAGGCCATGCGCAGCCAGATTTCATCTGCTGTGAACCTGATTGTGCAGGCGTCGCGCCTACAGGACGGGTCACGCCGCATGACCTCGATCACCGAGATCACCGGCATGGAAGGTGATGTGATTTCGATGCAGGAAATCTTCCGCTACCAGCGCGTTGGTCTGACGCCAGAGAACAAGATCATCGGTCACTTTACCGCGACCGGCGTGCGCAGCCACTTCTCGGAGCGGTTCAAGCTTTGGGGGTATGATTTGCCACCTGCGATCTTTGAACCGATGGTTGCGGAGTAAACCGGATGATTTCTGCCGAACCGCTTATCTATATTCTCATCTTTGTTGCTGTCCTGGCGCTGGTACAGGGCGTCTATCTGGTCATCTTCGGCAAATCCATCAGCATGGACGGCAAGGTGAACCGCCGTCTGGAAATGTTGGAAAAGGGTGGCAACCGCGAACAGGTACTGGAACAACTCCGCAAGGAGATGACGCAGCACATGCGGTCGCAGAGCATCCCGATCTATTCGATCCTTGCTGACAAGGCCCAAAAAGCGAACATTGTGTTCACGCCATTTCAACTGATCTTGATCATGATCGTGCTTTCAGTTGCAGCCTATTTCATGCTGACCTTTCTGACCGGTGTTGGTTTTGCTGTGCGGATCCTCGTGGCGGTTATGATGGGCGTGGGCGGTGTCTATGTCTGGGTTAGTCGCACGGCAACCAAGCGCATGAAAATGATGGGTGAACAACTGCCCGACGCGGTCGAACTGATGGTGCGTTCATTGCGCGTCGGCCATCCGTTTTCATCCGCTGTGTCAATCGTCGCCTCGGAAGTACCGGACCCGCTGGGGACGGAAATGGGCATTATTTCGGACGAAACAGCCTATGGTCGCGACATGGGTGAAACGCTCAAAGCGATGGCAGAGCGTCTTGATAATCAGGACCTGCGCTTTCTTGCTGTCGCGGTGACAATTCAACAGACATCCGGCGGTAACCTCGCCGAGATTCTTGATGGTCTGGCCAAGGTTGTGCGTGCGCGTTTTCGCCTGTTCCGCCGCGTTGCCGCGATCACCGCAGAGGCGAAATGGTCCGGCAACCTGTTGTCGGGCTTTCCGATCATCGCCTTGCTGGGGATCAACATCGTGCGCCCCAATTACTTTGACGAAGTCATGAAAAGCCCGTTATTCATCCCTGCCTGCCTTGTCATTGCCTTCTTTCTTGTCATGAATATCATCGTGATGCGCGCATTGGTCGACATCAAAGTCTGAGGAGCGTTCCATGGAAGCCATCCTAGCAATCATAGTTGATGTTCTGGGGCCATTTGGCCCTTTGATGGTGGTCGGCCTCTTGGGGGTCTTTCTGGTCCTGATTACCCTACCCATTCTTCTCAAGCGTGAAGTTGACCCGCTGGACAAGCTCAAGTCGGCATCCGGTGCCGGATCCGAAAAGAAGGAAAAAGGCGACAGGCTGCGCTCGGGCGGGAAAGACAAGCTTGCGAAATATTCCAACTTTCTAGAACCGCAAGACGCGGAAGAATATTCTGCAGCACGTTTGAAGCTGATGCAGGCGGGCTATCGCAGCAAGAATGCGGTCCGGCTGTATAACTTTTTGCAGTTTTCACTGGGATTGCTGGGGCTGTTCCTCGGCGCTGTCTATGCAATCGTGCAGTACACACAGACAAGCGTCACGATCAATCAACTGGCCCTTTGGGTCATGGTCCCTGCAGTTGCGGGCTACCTGCTGCCTCGTTACTGGGTGACGCGTCGCCAGCAAAGCCGCCAGCAAGAGATCATCAACGCTTTTCCCGACAGCCTTGATATGATGCTTGTCTGCGTCGAGGCGGGCCAGTCGCTGGATCAGTCGATCCTGCGCGTGTCGCAAGAGTTGCGGACCGGCTACCCCGATTTGTCCGAAGAATACGAGATCGTCAGCCAGGAGGCCAAGGCTGGCAAGGACAAGACCACCGTCCTGAAGGACCTTGCCGAACGTTGCGGCGTGCCCGATATCTCGAGTTTTGTGACCGTGATGGTCCAGTCGCAGCAGTTTGGTACATCCGTTTCCGACGCCTTGCGCGTCTATGCCTCCGAGATGCGCGACAAGCGCGTGATGCGCGCAGAGGAAGCGGCCAACAAGCTGCCGACAAAGATGACCCTTGCGACGATGTTTCTGACAGTGCCACCGCTGATGGCAATCCTGATCGGTCCGTCGATTTACGCCATTGTCCAGAACCTTGGCGGGGGTTGATCGGCGATGCGCGTCAGGCCGCTTGTCCTTGGCCTATTTCTGACCGCTTTGGCCGCCTGTGATACGGGCGGCCTTGGTCGTTCTTCAGACGGCGTTTTCGCACCCGGGATTGCTGGGCAAAGCAGGCAAGACGGTCTTATTGTCGGCCACAGACTGATGGCCGCCGGTGAGTATGAGCTTGCCTTGAACTCATTCAATCGCGCGGTGATCCAACAGGGCCTGAACGTCGATACGATGTCGGCCATCGGGTCAGCCAATCTTGAGCTTGGACGACTGGGACAGGCCGAACGCTGGCTTAGGCGCGCGGTGGAAGAGGATCCGACATTTCCACCCGCTTGGAACAATCTTGGCGTCGTACTGATGGAGCGCGGCCAAATCGCCGAAGCGAGTGAGGTATTTCGTCGCGCATTTGCTGCAGACAACGGGAATTCGGACGAAATCCGCAATAACCTGCGCTTAGCACTCGCAAAATTGGAAAATTCAAGCGATAGTGACGAACAAGAAAATCAGAATTTCAATCTGATCCGGCGCGGCGATGGTGATTTCTTGCTGATGTCGGACCTCTAGGCACGAGCAACAAAAGGACGCAAAAATATGCGCCACTCTATTCTTATGATGCTATCGGCAGCCGTGGTGGGATTGGCTGCCTGTGAACAGTCCGGTGAGGCCGAGGTCCAAGAGGCCTTGGCAGACATCAATGTGGCCGATGAACTGAACCTCAATCAGGTCATGCTGACGGTTGGTGATCCCAATCAGGCGGTGGCCTATTTCGCCAACGCAAGCGCGAACGATCCCGATCGGATCGACCTGAAACGCGGTCTGGCAATGTCTTTGATCCGTGCGCAGCGCCCGCAGGACGCAATTCCCGTCTGGCAAGAAATCATTGCGCATGAAGAGGTGACAAACAGTGACCGTGTGGCCCTTGCCGACGCCCATGTGCGCAGCAATCAATGGGACGAAGCCGCCGCAACCCTCAACACCGTGCCCCCCACCTACGAAACCTTCCGCCGCTACCGGCTTGAGGCAATGGTGGCCGACAGCCGCCAGCAGTGGGAAAAGGCGGACAGCTTTTATGAAACCGCCGCGGGTCTGACCACGCGTCCGGCCAGTGTCTATAATAACTGGGGCTTTTCCAAGCTGACGCGCGGTGACTACCCCGCTGCCGAACGCTTGTTTTCGGATGCCGTGCGACTGGACAGCAGTCTGTTCACTGCCAAGAACAACCTGATCCTCGCCCGCGGTGCCCAGCGGAAATATACGCTGCCCGTAATGCCGATGACCCAGATTGAGCGGGCGCAATTGTTGCACACTTTGGCCCTGACCGCGATCAAGCAGAACGACATCAACACAGGCCGGTCCCTGCTGCGCAACGCAATCGACACCCATCCGCAGTTCTTTGAAGAGGCGCAGCGCTCTCTCGAAGCGCTTGAGGCCTAGGCAATGGGAATGACGGCGCAGGCGGCGCTCTGGTTTCTGCCTGTGGTGATACCCATCGCGATCTATGTTTCATGGAGTGACATGCGCTCCATGAAGATACCCAATAAATCCGTGGGCGCGCTGGTGCTGGCCTATGCGCTGATCGGGCCCATAGCGTTCGGGCTTGAACTCTACCTGTGGCAATGGCTCCATTTTCCGGTGGCGCTTGTGGTGTGTATGGCGCTTTGGTCCTTGCGTGTCATGGGCGGTGGTGATGCAAAGATGATCGCGGCGATGGCGCCGTTCTTTGTCTTGTCCGACATGATTCTTGTGGCGCCTATATTCGCCGCATCGCTTTTGGCGGCGTTGGCTGTTCACAGCCTTTTCCGTTTCACCCGCCTCAAAAACATTGCGCCGGACTGGAAAAGTTGGTCAGCGGGCAGATATTTCCCCAAGGGCTTGCCACTCAGCATGACCTTGGTGTTTTATCTGCTTATAGTGGCGGTTTATCGGTAGAATTCAGGGCGAGGCCATAGGCCGGAACTGCTTTGTCCACGATTTTGCCACAAAAAGGCGTAATCTGGGTATAGTCCTGTGGTTTAGTGGCAAGTGCTTTTAGGGGAACGTGAAAGATGAACATGCAGACAACCAGTGTGATGGCACCACCCGCGCCACGTGGCCTGAACGGGATGCAGCTGCCGATGGCGATGATGCGGGATATCCTGATCAAAACCATCTTCCGCATGAACCTTGATCTGGTGTCTGACATCAGCCGCGCGGTCTGTCTTCCTGTGCCGGTGACACAGGAACTGGTCGATATGGCCCGTGGGCAGCTTTTGCTAGAGGCGACAGGTACGCTGAACGCCAACAGCGCCAACGAAATGGGATACCAGTTGACCGATGCGGGCCGTGCGCGTGCGCTCGATGCGCTGGGGCAGTCGGAATACTATGGCGCAATGCCCGTCCCGCTGAATGTCTACCGCGAGCAAATCCAGCGCCAGTCGATCCGCAATATCCAGATCACACGCGAACAGCTTGAAACAGCGATGGGGCATCTGATCCTGCCCGATGATTTGCTGTCAAACCTTGGTCCCGCCGTTGGCGCGGGCCGCTCCATTCTGATGTACGGACCACCAGGGAATGGTAAATCATCAATTTCCAACGGTATCCGTGACGCGCTGGGTGACAAGATCTATGTTCCGCGTGCCATCGAGTATTCGGGTCAGGTGATCACCGTCTATGACCCCATCGTGCATAGCGCGGCAGAGGATGACGTGGACGATCCCAACAGCCTGCGCCGGACATCGGGGCGTTTTGACACCCGCTATGTGCGCTGCGAACGTCCCACCGTTATCACCGGTGGTGAACTGTCACTGTCGATGCTCGACCTTGTCTACAACCCCACAGCGCGGACCTATCAGGCGCCGTTGCAGCTGAAATCGACCGGTGGCATCTTTATCGTGGACGACCTTGGCCGTCAGGCAGAGCCGCCCCAGACGCTTGTAAACCGCTGGATTGTGCCGCTGGAAGAAAGCAAGGATATCCTTGCGCTACAGTCGGGTGAAAAGTTCGAAGTGCACTTTGACACGCTTGTCATCTTCTCGACCAACTTCCACCCCAATGCGATCTTCGACAAAGCAGCGCTGCGCCGAATTTTCTTCAAGATCAAGATTGACGGCCCGAACCAAGAAGATTTCCTCAAGATTTTTGCCATGGTTGCGCGCAAACGCAAGATGCCGCTGGACGAGGAGACGTTGGTGCACCTGCTGAACGTCCGCTATCCGGAGATCGACAACAACTACGCCAACTATCAGCCGATCTTTTTGATCGACCAGATGATCTCGATGTGTGAATTCGAAGGCGTGCCTTATCACATGTCGCCCGAACTGGCTGATCGTGCATGGGCCAATATGTTCGTCAGGGAAGAAGAGATCGTGCACTAGGCGCAAGGCGTCTTGGCCATGGCACAGGATGTGATCGGCGTTGCAGGCTGCGGGCGCATGGGGTTGGGAATGCTGATAAACCTGCGCGCTGCGGGTTTTGATGCAAGAGGATTTGACCTGCGCACCATCGCCGGTGTCGGGACCGACATCGACGCCTTTGCCCAAGGGCTAAGCACCGTCTTCTGCGTCGTGCGCGACACCCGTGAAACCGATGCGCTTTTGTTCGATGCACAACGGCTGGTGACCAAAGCCAACGCGCTGGAAAGGATCGTGATCTGTTCAACCGTGTCCCCGAGATATGTCAAAGTCTTGCGCAAGCGGGTTCCCGATCACATCGCACTTGTCGATGCCCCGATGTCGGGCGCGCAGGTCAAGGCAGAGGCTGGCACGCTTACCTTCATGACAGGCGGTGACACCGCGGCAATCATGCCCGCCTTGCGCGCAATGGGCACGACGATCCACGATATGGGCGACTATGGCGCAGGAATGACGGCCAAGGTTCTTAACAACCTTCTGGCTGCGTCACACACGGCCATGACGCGGCTGGTGCTGGACTGGGCAGATGCCCAAGGTGTCGATGAACAGCGCCTGCTGTCCCTGATCGACAGCGCATCAGGGCAGAACTGGCTTGCGTCAGGCTTTGATCAGATCGAATTCGCGCGCGACGGCTACAGCGATGACAACAGCATCGGGATACTGGTCAAGGACGTGGCTTCGGCGCTCGAGATTGCGCCGGATGGCGATGTTGCCTTGCCGCTGGCTGTGCAGGCCGCCATTCGCAGGCTGACACCACGCAGCAAAGCGTAAGGTGCGTCTTGACGCACCCTACATGCACCACAGTTTAAACGCATGATCACCCTGCCCGACCCTTTTTCAACATGGTTTGCCCGCCGCGGCTGGACCATCCACCCCCATCAGCGGGACATGCTCGCGCGCGCCCATGCCCCCGCCCTGATGCTGATCGCCCCCACCGGCGGGGGCAAGACACTTGCCGGTTTTCTGCCAACACTGCTGGAGCTGCACGACGCCCCCCACCAAGGTCTGCACACGCTTTATGTCTCGCCGCTCAAGGCTCTGGCGGCCGACATCAAACGCAACCTGCGCACTCCGGTGGCGGAAATGGACCTGCCGATCCGGATCGAGGACCGCACCGGCGATACCTCCTACACCCAGAAACGCAGGCAGCGGGCCGATCCCCCGCATATCCTGCTGACCACCCCTGAATCGCTGGCCCTGCTGCTGAGCTACGAAGACGCCCCGCGCATGTTCAAAGGCCTGCAACGGATCATCGTCGACGAAATTCACGCCCTTGCCGAAAGCAAACGCGGCGACCAGTTGATGCTGGCGCTTAGCCGTCTGCAAAGCCTTGCCCCCGATCTGCGCCGTGTCGGCCTGTCGGCGACGGTCGAAGACCCTGACGCCATCGCCCGCACACTGGCACGCCATCCCGACCCCTGCACCATCCTGCATGCCGATCCCGGCCCTGACCCTGATAT
>JBFEQR010000023.1:0-12719 GCA_041549425.1 Yoonia sp.
ACTCCGTCCAAGAGTGAGCCAAGACCATCAAGAGCAGCCCAGAGCACCGTGAACTTCCCGTGCTTTAACGCCCCAACATCAGTCTCAATTGCCCCGAATTTGATCCTGAGCGCAGTGCCGAAATTTTCAATGACCACAGCCTCGCCAGAAAATGTTTTGCGGATGCTGGCAAGCGTTTGGCGCAAGTTCGTACGTGCTTGCAAATCAGTGCCTCGGCTCCATAGGCGAAACGCCAGTTCCGAGCGGTCAATGCCATCGGCACCTGACAAAGCGATCATTGCGAAAACGGCCTTGGCCTTTTGGGTCGGCAAGGAAATGACAGATCCGTCCGGGTCCGTAATCAGAAAACTGCCAAGCAGGCGCGCCTGAAAGGGCTTCTCCGGTGCACATTTGGTCAAATCCGAATTCATCTCGCCCCCAGATGCTCTTTTTACGAATAGATCACGCTCCACACAACGATCGCGCTACTGCCAGGCCGCATAACAGATGCACGTCATATGAAATCTTACACAAAAGGTGCATGAAATGTCCTATCCTTACATTGATCCGAATACATATCTGAGACTTCAGGAACAGGAATTTGGCAAATCGCCCGTTCGTTATGGCCCAGCACGCTTTTTTGCAGTCGGGTCTCGAGCCTCGGTCTTCTTCGTCAAATTACGCAGTGCTGCCAGCTCTGGCTTGGGCCACATCAGAACGGCCCTTCTTGAGGACACAAGCAAAAACAATGGCTTCGTCGCAGGGCGCCCAGACTGACCTTAAGCCCACTAACAAGCAAAGCAACTGGCTATCTTCGGTGTCAATCCGTCTCGGGCTTATCAGCTTGTACGAACTCATCCAAAAGCCACTGGCGAACGGCGCGAACCGCTTTGCGTCGGCCCGCCGTGGTGTTGACGGCAAGATAGTATCCCCCGAAGGCGATTTCGATCGGAAGTAGTTCGATCAGGGCGCCTGATTTGATCTCTGGCTCACACAGGTGTTTGTCCATAAGCACGGCCCCCAACCCGGCAACCGCGGATTGGATCGCCAAGAGCGCACTCAAAGGATGAGGCAGCTTTAGGTCCGGGACATCCTTGAGGCCAGCTTGGGCAAGCCACTCTGGCCAAAGACGAAAGGTCGCCTCTTCAATAAGCGAGCCTGCGGCAAGGTCAGACAGGTCTAGATGCCCGTCCGTCAGGGGCGCAAAGCCCGGTGCTGCATAAGCGCGCACAAGTGAAGGAGACAGCAGGTCATAACCCTCTTTTGGCTTTGACCGCAGATATCTTATCGCCATGTCATAGTCATGGGCATCGATATCCATGACTTGTGGCGTGACCGAAATTCGCAGGTCGATGCCAGGGTGAAGAATTCTCAAGTTGGCCAAACGCGGCACCAGCCATTTTTGCGCGAACGTACTTTCAGTTGTTAGCGTGACTGTGCCTTCCGGAAGCACGGATAGCGTTTCTGTCGCTTGCGCGATCTGGTCGAGCGCAGGTGTGATTTCGGCAAGATAAATACGCCCTTGGTCAGTCAGCGCGACGCCAATGTTTTCAGTGCGAAAGAGATGAACATTAAGACGTCTCTCTAACCCACGAACGTGTCGCGATATCGCCGAGTGACTCACATTGAGTTCTAACGCGGCCTTGGTGAAGCTGCCTAATCGGCCCGCCGCCTCGAATGCGCGAAGTGCGTTGAGTGGGGGGAGCAACCTAGCCATGTCCCATTGTGACTTTTTGGAACAATCGTTGTCAAGAAACGGCGTTTGTGGTGGAGCGCAAGGCTGGGCAGTTTGGTCTCACATCATCAAATTGGAGACTGACATGACCGTTTCTTACCAAGTTCAAATCCAGCAAGAGACAAGACCGCAGACGAGAATATTCGGCATCTTGTCAGCAACCAGAACCCTTACAGCTTGGATGCTGGATTGTTTTACCCACCCGCAGTTTGACTTCAGTGGGCTCAATCCCCGTTTGCTGCGAGATTCCGGAATAGATGAACAATTCGTCCTCAGAGAAACGACTAAGAGCGCGACGCTTATTCGCTGATCCGTAAGAAAGGGCCTCGCTCTTGCGTCCATCCACGCGGCATTAATACAAATCGCAGCCAATTTTCACTCTTCTGGTACGGGCCCGGAGCGCGGTTGGCAGCAAGCCACTCCACCAAATTGCCCCTCCCCCTCCATCGAGGCAGGGTAGGCCCGCGGCCCGCACTGATTGAGACCCTTTGATGGGCGGGGTGTGCCCGGGTTTGCCGTTTTTGGTACAGCTGCTGGTCAATATAGCCGCGCTATCCTGCGATGCAGCATTTTTATGCCAAAGCGGCCATTGGCTGAGGGACACACCAAAGTCTATTGTGCGGGACTTATGTGCGTGTCGGTACGCTGGACACCCCTGATCTGTGCCCTCCGGATGTGCAGATATTCACGGGCAGCAAGCAAGCTTGGGTGCCACTCAGCAAAGACATTCCCATCTTCGAGGAGTTCTACAGGTTCGATGAAGTTTGGCCGCAGGTCTCGCTTGACCGATTGGAAACCGCGTTGGCCTGACCGGCCAGTCGCCAAGCACAGAATGACAGCAACGCATTCGGGTGTCCGATGTAATCACTTAGGCGGCCGACCCGGGAACCCATTGGTCGCAATTGAAGGCCGCATACCACTGCCGTAGTCCAGATATATTTGACAGACCATCGCTAGGAGCTCAGGAAACTGCACGCTGCCGGCTATGGAAAAAGTTGTCCATGGCAGCATCGAGTTCGGCACGCAAAACATCGCCGCCTAGGCTGCCAGCCCAGATGACCGCCTGAAGCCTGAGGTCACGGCTCGAAAAATCTACAAGCCCCGAGCGAAGGATATAGGTTGCAACGTTTACATGACGGTTTTTTATTGCTTCGACGAGTGCTGAATTACGGCCGGTCTTGTCTGTCGCGTTGACATCCGCGCCATGCGTCACAAGCATCTTCACGACGGGAAGATGACCCTTTAGCGCAGCTTCGATAAGCGCCGTGCGGCCGTAGTATTCTGCCTGAGCATTTACCTGAATCCGTGGGTGTTTCAGAAGCAGATCTACGATATCTAGGTTGCCGCTTCCCGCCGCGATCATCAAGGGGGTGCTCTTCCATTTGTTTTTGACGTTGACGTCGATCGTTGGATGGGCAAGCAGCAGACGCACGATATCGACGTTCCCTTTGCGGGACCCAATGTGAAGCGCCTTCCAACCGTCGGTGTCCGAGGCGTTAACGTCTTCGAAAGCTAGAGCGCCCTTAACAGCGACGAAATCTCCTGCGATCGCTGCATTGATCAGAGAGTTTTCATTATCTTTGGCTTGGCTTGGCATGTTGAAGCTTCACTTCCCGCTGAGTTTTTTTCAGCATACACGACTAATGATCGATGAATCAAAGATTCTCGCGGGCAATTCTTCGTAGGGTCATCCTTGATGATAGCGGCCCAAGTGAAGCATGGAGCTTTCCTAGAGTGACTGATGCCATCGCGGAATGCTTTGTTTGCGAAAGTGGCAGAATCGGCTCAAAGAGGGCCATCGCTGCGCTGGCCATGAAGGTCAGTTTTGGGCCTCGATTGACGGACGTAAGTTGTCAGACGTCAGCGGAAGATGTGCCACGCTCCCTATTTTACTATTTTTCCATAAGGGCTTAGAAACATCCAACCGTCTAGCGAGTGACGTCCACCAGACTCTATTGAAGGCGCCCTCATGGCCACTAATGCAAAGCTGCACCCGCGCAATCAGCACTCGGAAGGCTATGATTTCGTGCGTTTGGTGGCTGACACACCTGAACTTGACGCTTTCACCATCAGCAATCCGGTCGGTCAGGCGACGATCGATTTTCAGAATGTGCTGGCCGTCCGAATGCTTAACCGAGCGTTGCTGAAGACGCACTACGATATCGATTTTTGGGATATTCCCGTGGGTTACTTGTGCCCCCCAATTCCTGGCCGTGTCGACTATATCCATTATCTGGCGGACTTGCTGGCTGGTAGCAACAATCAAGAAATCCCACGTGGGCGCGACATCAAGGCGCTAGATATCGGCACTGGTGCGAGCTTGGTCTATCCCATTATTGGCCAGAGTGAATATGGCTGGCAGTTCACCGGAACTGATATTGACAAAGACGCACTCAAATCGGCTCGGAAGATATGTGATTTCAATAACATGGACATCGCCCTCAGACGACAGGATAGACCTGAGAATATCTTTCGCGGTGTTATCCAGTCCAACGATGCTTTTCACGTTACCATGTGCAACCCGCCTTTTCATGCTTCCAAGGAACAAGCGACGAAAGGCACGCAACGTAAGTGGGCGAACCTTGGCAAAGGGCGATCAAAACAGCTGAACTTTGGCGGTCAAAATGCTGAGCTTTGGTGCCCAGGTGGGGAGATAAAGTTCATCGCCCGTATGGTTGAACAGAGCGTAGAGTTCGCCGATCAGTGCCTTTGGTTTACCTCGTTGGTGTCAAAAAAAGATAACCTCCAGCCCCTCCACCGCATTCTAAGAAAAGCCCGCGTTGCTGATTATGAAGTCGTCGAAATGGCACAAGGGCAGAAGACCAGTCGTTTTATTGCCTGGACTTTCATGAAGAAAAAGCAACGCTCCTTGTTTGCGAACGGAGCTTGGGCAAAATGAAGCAAGCTTGGAATGGATCACCACTGCGAGAACATCCATTTGCCTTGCCTAGCAAGAGAAGAAGCAGGGTTAACCAATATCCAGATACACTTTGGGGGACTAACACAGTCGCGTGGTCTTTGCCGCTGATAACCGAGCGGCCTAGACGACCCTGAAGACTTCCCATTTCGTCGAACCAGAGACTATGACTTCGCTCATCTTCAGGCCCCAGTCCTTGTGCATCTGAATGGAGCTGATCTTTTCGAAGAATGTATCAAGATCGGCAAGATTTGCGATCTCAAGCTCGCTTTCCACAAGCCCTTCGCTTACGCCAACCGAGCCTGACAGAATGCGCTCCTTCGAAACGTTCAGATTGGTTTGGGACCCGATTTGCTCATTCCACTGCTTGATAAGATCAATTGCTTCCTGCTTGCGTCCAAATACGGCGGTGAACTTCCAGCGTGCGATCATCATTGTCTATGCTCCTCATGATTGGTTTTGCGAATTGGCTGCCCGGCAACGCGATTACCTCAGCAGTTGGCGCCGGGCAGGTCATTTAGAAGGTACCGCTCAGCCTCCAGGGGGTGAGTAAGTGCCCACCAGTCCGGCTGCTTGCTTTGCGATGTCCTCAAATTCTTCGGGGCTCCACCCTCGGATGGTCCGGAAATTCCCAGCGGCTCCTGATGCCGCGATGGCCATATTGACCGCCATGGCATTTGAACCGTCCGGCATATCAGCAATGGCGACGACATCGTAATCGCCAGTCGTCATGTACATGTCTTTGAGCTTGCCGCCCGCCTTCTCGACCAATCCCGCGATAACCGCACGTCGACCAGCGGCGCTCTTTATCAGTCCTTTGATGGCGTCCTGTGTGTAAGATGCTTGGATAATAAATGTCGGCATTCTAATCTCTCCTATGTTGCATAGGCTCGGTTTGTTTCTTGTATCGAAACTGCCTCAAACTAGATTGCGATCGCCAAAGCGGGTTCCTCGCAATGGTGAGGTTAACATAATTTAGTGACAAAGTCACTTACCGCACCTAGACCGATCAAAGCGCCGCAAAGAAGTTTAGCCCGCTTTTTCCGCATCGCTACCAGCCATTTAAAGAAAGGCATTTTTATGAAAATGTCTCACGCCGCGATTGTGATGGCGCTACTGAGCACTTCTGCGTCCGCGCAGGAGACTTATCGCTTATCGCTCACCACCGAGGGCCAAACGAGCACTTGGGGCGGAAAGTCGAAGCTCCGGCAGTTCTTGGTCATTGGCAAGTGTATCCAGTCTTCCTGTATCTGTTTCCATTGCAAGGTCAGAACCTCGGACTTGCGACGGCCGGAAAATAGAAGAAGCTCATAGAATATGCGGTAGATCGGGTCGGGCAGATCATCTATTGTCTGGCGCCATGCCTTCAGATCATCAATAATCCGTCAGTCCGGTTTATCCTCAAACGATTCAGTCGTAATCGTTGGGCACTCCCGCAGATCGTACGTGCGAAGGGCATGATTGAAGATTGTCCGAAAACTCCAGAGAACATGGTTGGCACCTGAGATCTTACCATTACACAACGCCCGCCTCGTGTGCTTCCACGTCATTTTACCTTTCCAGCACGGTCACGCGGTTCATCCGCCCCACCCCTTGATCCCCCAAAAAAAGAGGATCCGGCGGGTTGCATCCATCAGCCGCCCAATGCGCCGGATCAATCGGGATCAGGCCCGTTGGATTATCAGCCGTGCCGCAACGCCCTTGTCCGTATCCAAAAAGCTGAGCGATCCGCCGTGCAAATCCGCGATTGTCGCCACGATTGTCAGACCCAATCCGTAGCCTTCGATCGCGGCTGTGTTTTCACCCCGTTTGTAAGGTGCGATCAGGTCTTCGATGTCCTGCGCCGAATTGCGCGCGCCTTCATCTTCGACGATGACCGTGGCGGTTTGGGCGTCTGTTTCCAACGACACCGTGGCGCGCCGTCCGTATTTCAGCGCGTTGTCGATCAGGTTGCCGATGGCGCGTTCCAGTGCGATCGGGCGGCCTGTAACGGTTACCGTGCGTTCGCCGGTAACGGTCGCCTGCCCCTGCCGTGACATAAAGACAGAGCTTCCACCCAGCACGACCGTCTCGCGGGTTTGCGCGAAGGTCACGGGTTGGCCCATATCTTCGTAGTTGGCCACAATGGCTTCGACGAGGGCGGTCATCGAAAGTGCGCGCGGGGCCTCGGTGTTCATTTCGGCGCGGGTGTAGGACAACACGCTTTCGATCATTCCGGTCATCGTGTCGATGTCGGCCTCAAGCTTGCGGCGCAGTTCCTGATCGGGGATCAGCGCCGCGCGCAGGCGCAAACGCGTCGCAGGCGTGCCAAGATCATGACTGACGCCTGACAGAACGGCGGCACGCCCTTCAAGCTGGCTCCGCTCGGTTTCAAGATAGGTGTTCACCGCATCAACAATGTCCTGCAGCTCTTGCGGGCCGGGCGTCTGGTATTTTTCGGGCCCGCCCACGCGGCGACGGTTGCGCAGCTTGTCGGCGAAGCTTGCAAAATCGACTGACATGTTGTGGGTCGCAGTCAGCAGGATCGCCCCGCCAACCACAGCCACAAAAACCGCAAGCAGCCGGAAATCGGCGGGCGACGCGTCACAACCCCAGACCTCTGCGCCGTCAACCCGCAGCCAATCGGCATCCCCGCGCTGGGCGATCACGACCGGATCGCTGCAAAAAGAGGCCAGCTTGCGAAAAACCTCGCCGGTTGTTTCGGCTGCCGTCTGGTCCGTGGCGCTGGGCAGATCGGCGATCCGGTAGACAATATCAGGCGACATGATGACCAGCGACAGTTGTGGCGCAACACCGTTGGCCGTCACATCCCCCGAGATCGGCACATTGGTGATCCGTGCGGCGGTCGGGGCGTTCGTGATCCGGCTGAATTGCCCCGCGCTGGCATGGGCCTGATCTGCCGGTGACAGCGGGCGCACGTCAATGGCATGGGCGGGAACCGTGCCATTCTGCAAACCGTCGTAAAACACGATGCCCGCAATATAGGCCTGATCCTGAAAGCCGCGCCATTCCGCGTTCGACTTTGCCCAGAGCCATACGACAAAACCGCCGATGACCACGGCACAGACCAAAAGCAGATTGGTGGTCGTGCGCAGGCTTTTGACAGGTCGGGTCAATCCGCAATCGCCGAAACATCAACGGCAAAGACATAGCCCACCCCGCGCTCGGTCCGCAGGATCTGCGGGTCTTTGGGCCGCGCTTCGATCTTCGAGCGCAACCGCCCTACCAACACATCAATCGCACGTCCCGAGGCATCGCCTTCCTGCGCGCTTTCACCGGTCACGTCCAAAGCTGCCGCGATTTCTTCGCGGGTCAGCGGGATATGCGGATTGGCCAGAAACGCCTGCAACAACGCGGTTTCGCGCCGTGACAGCACGACCTGCACCTGCGCAGGCGATATGACCTCGTCGCGTTTGGCATCATAGGTCCACCCCGCAAAGCGGAAGGTCTGTGTCCGGCGCCGATGCACCAGAGAAGACGACCGTTTCGCGCGCGACAACACCGCCTTGACCCGCGCCAGCAAGAGTTCGGGGTTGAAGGGTTTGGCAATGTAATCATCCGCCCCGACCTCATAGCCCTGCATCCGCTGATGATCTGCCGACAGGGCCGAAACCATGATGATCGGCACATCCTGTTCACTGCGCAGGCGCTTGCAGATCTCGAGCCCGTTTTCATCGCCCAGCATAACATCCAGCAAAATCAGATCGACACGGCCGTCATCAAGATAGTCGCGGACCTGTTGTTCGCTGGCCGCCGGCAATGCGATCGCCCCGTTCTGGCGCAGATATTGCGTCATCATCTGGCGCACATCCAGATCGTCATCCACAACCAGAATTCTGGGAATCGCCACCTGTGTCTCCTTAGTGATGCGGCCTGATTTGCCGGAACGCGCTGCCCTTATGTAACAGGATGCAACAATTTCGAGGGCATTGTAACAAGCTGTAACGATCAGCCAAGATTTATCCCTGCATTGGATGAATAGCCGTGTTGTTTACGTTGCATGAAAGGGCGGCTCTGCTCAATCATATCCGCACCAAAAGACCGCAGGTGCGGTTTTACAGGGAGGAAAAGACATGAAATCTTATGTATTGGGCGCCGCATCCGGCGTCGCGATGATTGCGGCCTCGGCTGCTTATGCGGCCCCAGAGGCCGAAGTTCTGCACTATTGGACATCCGGCGGCGAAGCCAAATCCGTAGCTGTTCTGCAAGAAGAGTTCGCGGCAAACGGCGGCACATGGACCGACATGCCCGTTGCAGGCGGTGGCGGTGATGCGGCGATGACAGCCCTGCGTGCGCGGGTTCTGTCCGGCAACGCGCCAACAGCCGTACAGCTGAAAGGCCCTGCCATTCAGGAATGGTACGAAGAAGGCGTTCTGGCCGATATCTCTGCTGTTGCAGAAGCCAACAACTGGGCCGACGTTCTGCCCGACAGCATCGCAGGCCACATGAAGTGTGACGGCACATGGTGTGCAGCCCCCGTTAACGTGCACCGCGTCGACTGGATCTGGGCGAACGCAGACGTTCTGTCCGCAAACGGCATCGAAATGCCCTCCACATGGGACGAATTCAACGCCGCCGCCGCAAAGCTGCAGGCCGCTGGCATCATCCCGCTGGCACATGGTGGTCAGGCTTGGCAGGACGCCACAGTCTTTGAAGCGGTCGCACTGGGCATTCTGGGTGCTGACGGGTTCCGCAGCGCATTTGTCGACCTCGACATGGACACGTTGCAGTCCGACGAAATGAAAGCTGTTTTTGACCAGATGCGCACCATGCGCGGCTTTGTCGACAGCAACTTTTCCGGTCGCGACTGGAACCTTGCCACAGCGATGGTCATGAACGGCGAAGCCGCTTTCCAGATCATGGGCGACTGGGCCAAGGGTGAATTCATGGCCGCTGGCAAAGTGCCGGGCGAAGACTTCCTTTGTGCATCCACACCTGGTGAAGGCTTCCTTTACAACGTGGACAGCTTTGCCATGTTCGCCGTTGACGGTGAAGACAAGCAGGCCGGTCAGGCCCTGCTGGCAGAACTGGTTGTCGGCAAGAACTTTCAGGAAGTGTTCAACCTGAACAAAGGGTCCATCCCTGCCCGTACAGACGTGGCACTGGACGCTTTTGACAGCTGCGCACTGTTGTCCGCTGCTGACATGGCCGCAAGCTCTGACGGTGGCTCGCTTCTGCCATCCTATGCCCACGGCATGGCCCTGCGCGGCGCGCAGGCCGGTGCGATCACTGATGTTGTGACTGCACACTTCAACTCTGACATGTCGTCTGACGACGCGGTTGCCATGCTGGCAAACGCTATCGCCAACAGCATGTAATCTCTCTGCCTCATCCCCGCAATCAAGCGGGGGTGAGGACCTGTAGGAATTGATCCAATGACCAAGTGGCTTGAAGAAAACACGCCAAAGTTGGTGCTGGCCCCCTCTTTCATCGCGATCCTTGTCTTTGTTTACGGCTTTATTGCGTGGACAGCATGGGTGTCGTTGACGCGGTCCCGACTTTTGCCGAAATACGAAATCGAAGGGTTCATCCAATACGACCGGCTTTTTGACTCGCCGCGTTGGGACACCGCATTCAGCAACCTGTTTGTCTTTGGCTTCCTGTTCATCGTCATTGCGATGGTGCTGGGTCTGATCCTTGCCATTCTGCTGGATCAGAACATCCGCACCGAAGGTGCCATCCGCACCATATACCTTTACCCCATGGCGCTTTCCATGATTGTGACCGGTACCGCGTGGAAATGGATCCTGAACCCCGGACTGGGGCTTGAGGCCACCGTGCGCGGTTGGGGGTTCGAGAATTTCACCTTCGACTGGCTCGTCGATCCCGATATGGCGATCTACACCATTGTTCTTGCCGCGATCTGGCAAAGCTCGGGCTTTGTGATGGCGCTGTTTCTGGCCGGTTTGCGGTCGGTAGACCAAGAGATCATCAAAGCCGCCCAAGTCGACGGCATCCCCACATGGCGCGTCTATACGGCGATCATCATCCCTTCGATGGCCCCGATCTTCCTGTCCGCCTTCATCGTGCTGTCGCACCTTGCGATCAAAAGCTTTGACCTTGTCATCGCGCTGACCGGCGGCGGTCCGGGTTATGCGACCGACCTGCCTGCAACCTACATGTACGCAATGGCGTTTTCACGTGGCGACATCGGGCAGGCAGCAAGTTCTGCCATGATCATGATGATGGTCGTCTTCGCGATTGTCGTTCCCTACCTCTATTCAGAATTGAGGTCCAAAGATGGCTGATATGTCCTACGCCCCTGCCCGCGCGGGCAGTTCCACCGGCAAAACCGTGCTGCGCTGGACCCTTTACATCATGCTGGGCCTCTTTGCCCTGTTCTATCTGATGCCGCTTTTTGTGATGATCACCACATCGCTGAAAAGCCTTGATGAAATCCGCACCGGCGACCTGATATCGCTGCCACGCGAAGTTACTCTGGACGCATGGCGCACCGCATGGTCCGGCGCCTGTACCGGCATCCAGTGCGAAGGTGTGCGGCCTTTCTTTTGGAACTCTGTCCTGATTGCGATCCCTGCGGTCATGATCTCGACCCTGATCGGCGCGCTGAACGGTTATGTCGTCGCGCAGTGGAAGTTCAAAGGCGCGAACCTTTTCTTCTCGCTGATGTTGTTTGGCTGCTTTATCCCGTTTCAGGTGGTTCTGTTGCCGATGGCGCGGGTGCTGGGCATCATGGGGATGGCGGGCACGATCCAGGGTCTGATCTTTGTGCATGTGATCTACGGCCTTGGCTTCACGACGCTGTTCTTCCGCAACTATTATGTGTCGATCCCGTCCGAGCTGACCAAGGCCGCCAAAGTCGATGGCGCGGGGTTCTTCCGGATTTTCTGGTCGATCTTCCTGCCCTTGTCGTTGCCCATCATCGTGGTGACCGTCATCTGGCAGTTCACCCAGATCTGGAACGACTTTCTGTTCGGCGTGTCCTTTAGTCAGGCTGGCACACAGCCTGTAACCGTGGCCCTGAACAACATCGTCAACTCAACCACCGGCGTCAAAGAATACAACGTCGATATGGCAGCCGCGATCATCGCCGCCCTGCCCACTCTCTTTGTCTATGTCGTTGCTGGCAAATACTTCGTCCGTGGTCTGACCGCGGGCTCCGTGAAAGGATAATCTCATGGCCCCGATCCTCGAAATCAAGAATCTTTACAAAAGCTACGGGTCGACCGAGATCCTCAAGGATATCAACGTCGCGATCGAACAGGGTGATTTCCTTGTGCTGGTTGGCCCCTCGGGCTGCGGTAAATCCACGCTTCTGAACTGCATCGCAGGGCTGGAGCCGATCACCAAAGGCCAGATGAGCATCGCAGGGCAAGACATGACCAATGTCAGCCCCAAGGACCGCGATATCGCCATGGTGTTCCAATCCTACGCGCTTTATCCGACCATGACCGTTGCCAAGAACATCACGTTCGGGATGAAAGTGCGCGGCATCGATCAGGCCACACAGGACCAGAAACTGGCCTACGTCGCCCAGCAATTGCAGATCGAACCCCTTTTGAACCGCAAACCGGGCCAGTTGTCGGGTGGTCAGCGGCAGCGTGTAGCCATGGGCCGTGCCCTTGTGCGTGATCCCAAGCTGTTCTTGTTCGACGAACCGCTGTCGAACCTTGATGCCAAGCTGCGCGTCGAAATGCGCTCCGAGATCAAGGCCCTGCACCTGCGTCTGGGCGCATCGATGGTCTATGTAACACACGACCAGATCGAAGCGATGACACTGGCCACCAAGATCGTCGTGATGAAAGGCGGCGTGATCCAGCAGATCGGCACCCCGTCCGAGATTTACACCCGGCCCGCCAACCTGTTTGTGGCCGATTTCAGGGGCAGCCCCGCGATGAACCTGATCCCCGCCAAGGCGCGTGCCAATGGGACAGGCACCCATATCGAGATCGCACGCAAGGACGGTGATCCCATTGTGCTGACCGACACCCGCAACGCGGATCTGCCCGAAGATGTCATCATCGGCGTGCGCCCCGAGGATATCGCTGACGCCACCAAGCGTGGCGGTGGCGACAGTCAGGAAGCGGAATGCATGATCGAAATCGTGGAACCGGCTGGCGCTGACAC
>JBFEQR010000024.1:0-12601 GCA_041549425.1 Yoonia sp.
GCTGGCGCCAGTTCAGGTATTGCTCGCTCCATTGGCACCACAAATCGGGGTCGGCGCCGTGTCGTTCTGCGTAGGATTTGTATTCGCGGCCCGCTTCATAGTGTTCGCCGCGCGCGGCCTCTTCGGTGGCGCGTTCCGCAAAAGTGTTCAGGAATTTCGCGTGCAACAGGATGCCGGATGTCTTTTCCCCGCCCTGCTGGTCGTAAACAAGGTTCAGACCGCGCGGCAGCAGCATATGGGTCGAACTGACGTAAGCATAGGATTTGCGCCATTTGACAAAGGGAACCTTGTTCAGCGCAGGTGCCTGTTTGGGCTTGCTGGCAAAAAAGGTGCGCGCCCTTGGCCCGCCTTGAATCCACAAATTGCGCTCAAGTTTGTTTCTGGACATGATGTAGTTGCCCGGATCGAACCAGCGCGCAACTTCGAACGGGTCTTCGCCCTTGGCATAATGCGTCTGCCCGACCGGCCCCTTGGGATACATATCCAAAAGCATCGCCCCGAAAGACCGCAGACTCGATGCATCAAGCCAGTCCGCCAACGCGCTGATCGGGCGGGTATCGCAGAACGGGTAAACAAAGAATTCGTCAACATCGACGGTCAATGCCCAATGACCCGGCGCATATTTGCCCTGCAGATAGGTCAGCCAGTCCATGCCGTAACGCGCGTCACCATAGGCCCCTTTGGTATGCCAAAGCGATACATCGGGCTGGTCCGCGGCAAAGGCTGCACCGCCATCGCTGCTGTCGTTGTCGACCATGATAAAGTGGTCGATGCCCAGCTTGCGGTAATAGTCGAAAAAGAACGGCAGCCGCACATCTTCGTTGCGAAAGGTGCAGAACAGCAGGATATCGTTCGGGACAATATTGTCGGTGCGATCCACCACAGAGCAAAGCTCGCGGCCTTTCAGGCGCGCGCGCAGCCGCCACCGCTTGCGCTGCAACCGCAGCCGATATGATGTCCAAAGTCCCAATGCTGTCGCTACTTCTTCACTTGCCTTTGCATCTGCATATCAGACCCATGTTCCCTTTGACATCAGCCCGAGTGCAATCAGTTGCGCATCATCTTTAAACCGGCAAGACCCTTCGCACCAAAGGTCAGGGCCTTGCGTCAACTTGCGATGATAGTCCGTATAAAGCGCGGTATTCTCAAAATGTTGTTTACGGCTCAGTTCTTCTGCGGATTTTGCGGCGATCACGGGCAGGAATTTGCTGTGCAACAAGACACCGCTGGCCCTGCTGTTGCCCTCAAAGTCGAAAACATCGTGCAGGTGCCGTGGCAGGATCTGATGGGTTGAGCTGACATAGGCATAACGCCGGTTCCAGCGGACCAAAGGCGTCTTGTTCAGGGTCGGTGCGCGATCGGGCTCTGTTGCGAAAAACACCCGTTTGCGCACGCCCCCCTGAATCCACAGGTTGCCATAGTAAGGGTGCCATTTGTGCGAATAGCCGTCGGGATCGAACCAACCCAGCGTCTGCACCGGATCATCGCCCGCTTTGTATGTCGCCTTATCCAGTGGGCCCTTTGGATAAAGGTCCAGCATCAACGCCCCGAAAGACGCCTGCCCCTGACGATCAAGCCACTGTGTCAAAGCCCGCAAGTCACGGGTTTGCCAAGACGGATAGATCAGCAATTCATCCGCATCAACGGTCAGGCACCAGTGTTTATGCCCATAGCGCCACTGCAACCAACCCAGCCAGTCCACCCCGAAACGGGCCAACCGATAGCTTGATTTCGTTGACCAAAGCGACACATCCGGCTGCATGGCAAGATAGGCCGCAGTGCCATCGTCGCTGTCATTATCCACGAACAGGAAATGATCCACGCCCAGCGCGCGGTAATGCTCTAGAAAATAGGGCAGGCGCAGCATTTCATTGCGCACGGTCGAAAAGGCGAGGATCGCATCAGCCGAAATTTGCGCAGTGCGGTCCCTGACGGCGCGGATCTGGCCGCGTTTGCGCCAGACACGAAACAAAAAGCGTCGCCTTTTCCAGCGCAGGCGGTACGCGCCCCAAAATCCCTCAAGACCTTTGTCACTGCGCAAGGACATTCGCGTCGTGCCTATTGCGCCGCCTGTCGCGTCGCGTGCAATTCGGTTAGAAAATCCGCCAACTCATCGCGCAGGTCATCGCGGGCAAGGGCAAAGGCAACAGTGGCCTGCAAGAACCCCGCCTTTGAGCCGCAATCATACCTGTGCCCGTCAAAACGAAACCCGAATACATCTCGCCCAGCCGTAATCTCGGCCGCAATTGCGTCGGTCAACTGGATTTCGCCGCCGGCACCACGGTTGACGGTATCAAGGTTCGCCAAGACCTGCGGGGTCAGAATATACCGCCCGATCACGGCCAGACTTGACGGCGCTTTGCCCGCTGCAGGCTTTTCGACCATCCCTTTCACAGACACGATCCGGCCATCTTCGTGGTCCACATCCAGAACGCCGTAGGATGATGTCTTTTCCGGCGCGACCTGCATCGTTGCAACCATCGCGCCACCGGTTTCCTGATAGGCTTCGACCATCTGTTGCAGGCATGGTTTATCGGCGGCGATCACGTCATCCGGCAAAATGACGGCAAAGGGTTCATCCCCGATCATCTTGCTGGCGCAGGATACCGCATGGCCCAGACCCAATGCCTTGTGCTGGCGCAAATAGGCAATCGTGCCGCTTTCCATGTTGGTGCGGCGCAAAATCTCCAGCAGTTCCGTCTTGCCGGACGCCTCTAGCGCGGCTTCCAGATCGGGGGCGACATCGAAATAGTCTTCCAGCGCCGACTTGCCCCGCGATGTGACGAAGATAAAGTCTTCGATCCCCGCCGCGCGCGCCTCGTCGATGGCGTATTGGATCAGCGGACGGTCAACCAGCGTCATGATTTCCTTGGGCACAGATTTGGTGGCAGGCAGGAAGCGTGTGCCAAGTCCGGCAACCGGAAAAACCGCCTTTGTGACTTTTCTATTCATATCTGTGCTTTCGGTGTGTGCTGGACGCGGTATCCAGCGAAAAGGGCCATTTTAAGACGCAAAGCATAAGAATGCTGTGACATTGTACAAGCATCCAGCCGGTGCCACCTAAGGGTGGCCCATTTCCGCCAACATTGCTTCGATCCGCGGGACGTCTTCGGGGTTGTTCAATTCCCAAAACTGGCGGCCTTTGGCGGCCACCTCGACACATAGCATGGGAATACCGCGTTCCAGAAACCGCAACTGTTCCAGACCTTCAAGCTGTTCAAGCGGGCCACTTTCCCAAGCGGGATAGGCGGTCAGGGCTTCGGGGCGATACGCGTAGACACCAACATGATGAAACACAGGGGTGTCGTCGTCATCTGCATAGGTCTGTCCGGTGTAGGGGATCACTTCTTTGGAGAAATAAAGTGCGTTGTTGTCTGCCCCGAAAACCGCCGTGGTGCCGCCAACGCGCCCTTCGCGACGGTCTTGCAGCAATCCGTTCAGGGCGCGCCCTTCGGTGCGCAAGACAGGGGTCGCCACCTGCGCCTGCGGGTTGTCGCGCAGCCCTTGCACAAGGTCTTCGACAAACCACGCGGGCGTCAGGGGGGCGTCGCCTTGCAGATTGACGATGATCTCGAAATCCTCGGCCATTCGGGCCAGTGTTTCCGCGCAGCGCTCTGTGCCGTTGGCACAGGTCGTCGATGTCATCACGACCTCTGCGCCGAACCCGCGCGCCGCTTCGGCAATCCGGTCGTCATCGGTGGCCACGACCACCTTGTCCACGCCCTTGACCCCGCAGGCCGCATCCCAAGACCGCTGGATCAGGCTTTTCGCCTCGCCCGTCGCGCCACGCAGCGTGACAAGCGGCTTGCCCGGATAGCGGGTCGAGGCATAGCGGGCAGGGATCGCGATCAATACGGACATTATGGTTTCTCCAGATCAACGCCAGGGGCGTAGGCGATAAAGAAGGGGTTTTCAAAGATCGGTTTACCGTATTTCAGATCGCTGTGATCATCAAAGCGGACAACACGGCCACCCGCGCCCGTCAGCACCGCATGGCCTGCGGCAGTGTCCCATTCCATGGTGCGCCCCAAACGGGGGTAAAGATCGGCCTCGCCCGTGGCAATAAGACAGAACTTCAGCGAAGATCCCGCGCTTTTCATGTCCTTGGTCGCGTATTTGCCGATGTAGTCGTCAGTTGCTGCATCACGGTGTGATTTGGACGCGACAACCAGCAAACCGGCGTTATCGGGTTTTGCGACATGGATCGGCTTTGTGGGACCGACCGTTTCTTTGTCGAACGGGCCGGTCTCTTCCACGGATAGACCCGCGGCATCGGTGTAGAACAGCCGATCCTTGGCGGGGGCATAGACGATACCGCGCAAGGGCTTACCGTCCGCGACATAGGCGATGTTCACCGTGAATTCGCCACGCCGATTGATGAATTCCTTTGTGCCGTCCAGCGGATCGACAATCAGAAAAGTGGTGCCCGAGTGCGTATGCGTCGCGGCTTGTTCTTCGGTGACCAGCGGCACGGCGGGGAAAGCCGCACGAAGGCCCGCGCTGATGATGGCATCGGCGGCCTCGTCTGCGACGGTGACGGGGCTATCATCGCTTTTGGCGCGAACGTCAAAATCGTCAGCAGCGTAAACGTCCATGATCTTGTCGCCTGCCTGAAGGGCCAGTTGGCGCATGACCCGCGTTAGTTTTTCGTAATCCATGCAGGACACCCCGTCGTTGATAACTTGATCAAGGTTGCTTATGCTTTGGCGTCAGGCAATCAGCAAGGTTTCTGACCTTGAAAGCAGGATTGAGGCTCGCCCACGTCAATGGAACCGTCACTCGGCATATTCGATGCGCCTGTTCCACGGGGCAAGACACGCCGCTTTTTTGCGATGGCGGCGGTGATTTATCACACCATCGTTCAAAACCTTCGCGGCGGGCACCGCAATGCGGTTGTGGGGATAATGTTCACAATGGCGCAGGGCATGACACTTGTCGTGGTGTTCTACGGCATGTTCACCCTGATCGGCGTCCGCGGATCCCCCGTTCGGGGTGATTTCCTGCTATACATCATGAGCGGGGTTTTTCTGTTCATGACACATATCGCCGCCGTTTCTGCCGTCCAAAGCGGCGGAAGCACTGTCGTGTCCATGATGCAGCACGCGCCAATGAATGCGATGGTCGGGATCATCGCGTCCGCAATGACGGTTTTGTACCAGCAATTCGTGACGATCACGATCGTGCTGTCGATCTCTCATATCCTGATAACACCGATCACAATCGACCAGCCCGGTCCGGCGCTTTACATGTTCATCATGGCCTGGTTTTCGGGTTGCGTCGTTGGTTTGCTTTTCCTTGCGCTGGGTCCCTGGCTGCCGCGGTTTACGTCAATCGCGCTGCAACTCTATCGCCGCCTGAACATGATCGCGTCGGGAAAGATGTTTCTTGCCAACTCGCTGCCCGCGTCAATGATGCCGTTCTTTGACTGGAACCCTTTGTTCCACATCATCGATCAGGCCAGAGGCTTTATTTTTCTGCATTACAACCCATTCCAAACGTCGCTTATGTACCCGATCTACGTCAGCTTGGTCATTCTGGTGATCGGGCTGATGGCAGAGTTTTTCACCCGCCAGCACGTCTCGGTCAGTTGGTCTGCGGGTCGTTAGCGGCTGAAATCGGCGTGGCCCCTGTAATTTAGAGTCTTTTCCTCATTTTGCGGGACGTGAAGCGGTTGCAGCACCAAAACAGCGTCCCTATATACGCCAAGATCGAAGGCTCGTACGGGTAGGTGCGGACTTCACATATGAAACTGGCGCGGGTGCCGAAAGTGGGTTCGCGCTGCTCAAACCGCCTAAACTAGAGGGATTTGAAAAATGGCCAAAGTTATTGGTATCGACCTGGGAACGACCAACTCCTGTATTGCCATCATGGATGGTGCAAAACCGCGCGTTGTTGAAAACGCCGAAGGCGCGCGCACAACGCCGTCGATCGTGGCCTTCACCGACGAAGAGCGTCTTGTCGGCCAACCCGCCAAGCGTCAGGCGGTGACAAACCCCGAAAATACAATCTTTGCCGTGAAGCGTCTGATCGGTCGCCGGTTCGACGACAAGGACCTCGCCAAAGAGAAAAAGAACATGCCATTCGAAATCGTCGATGGCGGCAATGGCGACGCATGGGTGCAGGCCAAGGGCGAGAAATACTCCCCCAGCCAGATCTCTGCCTTCATCCTTGGCAAAATGAAAGAAACCGCCGAAAGCTATCTTGGCGAAGAAGTGACACAGGCGGTTATCACCGTACCTGCGTACTTTAACGACGCCCAGCGTCAGGCAACCAAAGACGCCGGCAAGATTGCGGGCCTCGAAGTGCTGCGCATTATCAACGAGCCGACAGCGGCTGCGCTGGCTTACGGCCTCGACAAGAAAGACAGCAAGACAATCGCCGTTTATGACCTTGGCGGCGGTACATTCGACGTGACCATCCTCGAAATCGACGACGGCTTGTTCGAAGTGAAATCCACCAACGGTGACACGTTCCTTGGCGGTGAAGACTTTGACATGCGCATCGTCAACTACCTTGCCGACGAGTTCAAAAAAGAGAACCAGGTCGACCTGACCAAGGACAAGATGGCGCTGCAGCGTCTGAAAGAAGCTGCCGAAAAAGCCAAGATCGAGCTTTCGTCGTCCTCCAGCACAGAAATCAACCAGCCGTTTATTTCCATGGGCGCAAACGGTCAGCCGTTGCACATGGTGATGAAGCTGACACGCGCAAAGCTGGAAAGCCTTGTTGGTGACCTGATCAAATCCTCCTTGAAGCCATGCAAAGACGCGATCAAGGACGCGGGTCTGTCCACATCCGACATCGACGAAGTCGTGTTGGTTGGCGGTATGACACGTATGCCAAAGGTGAAGGAAGAAGTTGCAAAGTTCTTCGGCAAGGAAGCCCACCAAGGTGTGAACCCTGACGAAGTTGTTGCGATGGGTGCCGCCATTCAGGCCGGTGTTCTGCAAGGCGACGTGAAAGACGTGGTTCTGCTGGACGTGACTCCATTGTCCTTGGGTATCGAAACCCTTGGCGGTGTCTTCACACGCCTGATCGACCGGAACACAACGATCCCGACCAAGAAGTCTCAGGTCTTTTCGACTGCCGAAGACAACCAGAACGCCGTGACCTTGCGCGTGTTCCAGGGTGAGCGTGAAATGGCTGCAGACAACAAGATGCTGGGCCAGTTCAACCTTGAAAACATCCCGCCAGCACCGCGCGGCATGCCGCAGATCGAAGTCACATTCGACATCGACGCCAACGGCATCGTTGAAGTTGGCGCCAAAGACAAAGGCACCGGCAAAGAGCAAAAGATCACGATCCAGGCCTCTGGTGGTTTGTCCGAAGAGGACATCGAAGCAATGGTCAAGGACGCCGAAGCCAACGCCGAGGCCGACAAGGAACGCCGCGAACTGGTCGATGCGAAGAACCAAGCAGAAAGCCTGATCCACTCGACCGAAAAGTCGATGGAAGAGCATGCCGACAAGGTCGATCCGACCACGATCGAAGCCATCGAACTGGCGATTGCCGCGCTGAAGGACGATCTGGAAGGCGAAAGTGCCGACAAGATTAAGGCTGGCGTGCAGAACGTCACAGAGGCGGCGATGAAACTCGGCGAAGCGATCTACAAAGCCAGCCAGGAAGAGGCTGGCGAGGCAGAACCTGATGCGCCAGGTGCAGACGAAGAAATCCTTGATGCGGATTTCGAAGATCTGGATGACGACAAGCGCAACAACTAAGGCCATGCGCCGCCTGTGAATTGACCGGCCCACAATAACGGGGCCGGTCTTTTCCGTCCCAAGGGAAGACCATCATGGCAAAACGTGACTATTACGAAGTGCTTGGCGTCGATCGCGGCGCAGATGCGGCCACGATCAAAAAGGGCTATCGCCAGAAGGCGAAAGAACTGCACCCTGACCGGAACGCCGACAATCCGAACGCCGAAGCACAATTCAAAGAAGCGAATGAAGCCTACGAAGTCCTGAAAGACGCCGACAAAAAGGCAGCTTACGACCGCTATGGTCATGCCGCATTCGAAAACGGCATGGGCGGAGGCGGCGGGCCACGCGGCGGCGGGCCTGGCGACTTTGGCAGTGCGTTCTCGGACGTTTTTGACGACTTGTTCGGCGATTTCATGGGCGGACGCGGTGGCGGTGGCCGCCGCAGTGCCGCGCAACGTGGCAACGACCTGCGCTACAACCTGCGCATCAATCTCGAAGACGCGTTTTCCGGAATGCAAAAAACGGTCAACGTGCCGACGGCGGTGGCCTGCGGATCATGCAAAGGCACCGGCGCCGAAGGCGGATCAGAGCCGCAAACATGCCCGACCTGTTCCGGCATGGGCAAAGTGCGCGCACAACAGGGCTTTTTCACTGTTGAACGCACCTGTCCAACCTGTTCCGGCATGGGCCAGACGATCAAGGACCCCTGCACCACCTGCCACGGTCAAGGGCGCGTCGAAAAGGAAAAGTCGCTGTCGGTCAACATCCCTGCGGGCGTTGAAACCGGCACGCGCATCCGTCTTGCCGGCGAAGGCGAAGCAGGCATGCGCGGCGGGCCGACAGGGGATCTTTACATCTTCATTGAGGTCAAGGACCACGCGCTGTTTGAACGCGAAGGCAACAATCTTTACTGCCGCGTGCCGGTGTCTATCGCCACAGCCGCCTTGGGCGGCGAAATCGAAGTGCCAACCATTGACGGTGGCCGTAGCCGCGTAAAGGTGCCCGAGGGATCGCAATCAGGTCGCCAGATGCGCCTGCGTGGCAAAGGTATGCCAGCCCTGCGCGGCGGTAGCCTTGGGGATATGTTCATCGAACTGGCCGTTGAAACGCCCGTTAAACTGACGTCCCGCCAGCGTGAAATTCTCAAGGAATTCGACCAGCTTAGCGAAGAGAACAACCCGCAAGGGTCCAGTTTCTTTGATACCGTCAAAAGTTTCTGGGATTCGATGAAGGGTTAACCCGTAGGTAACCAATGCTTTGGCATGATGGGGAATGAGCCATTTTGCCGAAGCCCCCGGTCTTTTCGCCGATCTAGATGATGTGACGGCTGTGCCGCCGCTGCCGAAAGGGCGGCTGCCGTCCTATATGCGCGATCACCGTAAACGGCTGCGTTCCCGTTTTCTGGATGGTGGTGCGCAGGCGATGCCGGACTATGAATTGCTGGAACTGGTGCTGTTCCGCGCGATCCCGCGGCAGGATGTCAAACCGCTCGCACGGCTGTTGATCGATCATTTCGGCGACTTCAACAGGGTGGTTTCGGCCAGTATTCAGGACCTGCAAACCATCGACGGGGTTGGTGCCGCTGTCGCGCTTGAACTCAAGATTGTCGAGGCGGCGGCCCACCGGCTGTCACGCGCAAGGGTCATGCAACGGCATGTCGTATCCAGTTGGGACGCGCTTCTGGATTACTGTCACACCACGATGGCCCACCGCACGACAGAGCAGTTTCGCATCCTGTTTCTGGACACCAAAAACACGGTCATCGCGGACGAGGAACAGGCTAAAGGCACCGTTGACCATGTGCCTGTCTACCCGCGTGAGGTTGTGAAACGCGCGCTGCAACTGAATGCCAGCGCGCTTATTCTGGTGCATAATCACCCTTCTGGCGATCCGACCCCTTCACAGGCTGACATCGACATGACGCGGCAGATCAACGCTGCGGCAAAAGCCTTGGGTCTGACGGTTCACGACCACCTGATTATCGGGAAATCCTGCGAACGCAGTTTTCGCGCGACCGGATTGCTGGATGATTAAAGGCGTCCGTGGCAGTGCTTGAACTTTTTGCCTGACCCGCAAGGGCAGGAATCGTTCCGGCCCGGATTGCCCCAGGTCGTTTCATCGTTTTCATCAAAACCGGGTTTTGCGCCTTCAAGCGGTGCCGCTGCGGGCGCCGCGGCTGCAGCAGCGGCGGCCTGTGCAGCTGCCTGTTGTTCGCGCATCTGGGCAATCAGCTGTTCCTGTTCTTCCTTCGACATGGGCCGGATTTGCGACAATTTCTTTGTCACATCCGTGCGCAAACTGTCGAGCATGCTTTCAAACAGCTGGAAACCTTCGGTTTTGTATTCATTCAACGGATCGCGCTGCGCATAGCCGCGGAACCCCACGACAGAGCGCAGATGCTCCAGCGTCAGCAGATGCTCGCGCCATTTTGCATCAATCGTCTGCAACAAAAGCTGCTTTTCGACATTGCGCATCGTCTCTGCGCCAAAGGCCTCTGTCTTTTCGTCCATGTATTTATCGGCGGCCTCTTCAAGGCGTTCGCGGATATCGTCGTCATCCACGCCCTCTTCATTGGCCCATTCGATGACCGGCACATCAATACCGATGTGTTCGATCACAGCTGCATAAAGCCCTTCTGTGTCCCACTGATCCGCATAGGTTTTTGGCGGCATATGGTCATGCACCAGATCGTCGATGACCTGATCGCGCATGTCTTTGGTGACCTCTGACAGGTCCTTGGCTTCCATGATCTCGCGGCGCTGCGAAAAGATCACTTTTCGCTGGTCGTTCATCACGTCGTCGAACTTCAAAAGCTGTTTGCGGATGTCAAAGTTGCGGCCTTCAACCTTGGCCTGCGCACGTTCCAGCGACTTGTTCACCCATGGGTGCACGATCGCCTCGCCCTCTTTCATGCCCAGACCGCCCAGAACTTTCTCAAGCCGCTCCGACCCGAAAATGCGCATCAGGTCGTCTTCCAGTGACAAAAAGAACGCCGACCGGCCGGGGTCGCCCTGACGGCCGGAACGACCGCGCAACTGGTTGTCGATCCGGCGGCTTTCGTGGCGTTCCGTTGCCAGAACAAACAGCCCGCCGACCGCTTTTACTTTTTCCTTTTCATCCGCAACTTCGGCTTCGATCTGTTCGCGCAGCACTTCGGGATCGGCCTGCGGATCTTCGGCCATCGCCTGCAAAACGCGCATCTCGACGTTGCCCCCAAGCTGGATGTCCGTACCGCGACCGGCCATGTTGGTGGCGATCGTGACGGCATTCAACTTGCCCGCGTCGGCGATGATCTGCGCCTCTTGTTCGTGCTGACGGGCGTTCAGAACGTTGAAGGTGATGCCTTCGGATTGCAGCAGGGCGGCCAATGCCTCGGATTTTTCGATCGACGTGGTGCCCACAAGGATCGGCTGTCCCGTTGCGTGGGCTTTCTTGATCTCTTCCACAATGCCGGCGAATTTTTCACGTGCCGTCCGGTAAACCTGATCGTCCTCGTCCACACGGGCGATGGGCCGGTTTGTCGGCACTTCGACCACGCCAAGGTTATAGATCTCGCGGAATTCCTCGGCTTCGGTCGCGGCTGTACCTGTCATGCCGCCCAGCTTTTCATAAAGGCGGAAGTAGTTCTGGAAAGTGACAGAGGCCAGCGTGACGTTCTCGGGCTTGATCGAGCAATTTTCCTTGGCCTCGATCGCCTGATGCAGCCCGTCCGAAAGACGCCGTCCGGCCATCATCCGGCCCGTGAATTCGTCGATCAGAACAACCTCGTCGTTGCGCACGATGTAATCTTTGTCCTTCGTGAACAGCTTGTGCGCGCGCAGCGCCTGATTGACGTGGTGCACCAGTGTCGCGCTTTCGGGATCATACAGTGTCTGCCCTTCAGGCAGCAGACCCGCAGCAGACAGCTGTTCCTCAAGAAAATCGTTGCCCTCGTCGGTGAATGTCACCTGACGGGTCTTTTCATCAAGGGTGAAATGTTCGTCGGCCACCTGCGGCACGATCTTGTCGATCTTGGCGTACATCTCGCTGCGGTCCTGTGCCGGACCCGAGATGATCAAAGGTGTGCGCGCCTCGTCGATCAGGATACTGTCGACCTCGTCCACGATGGCGTAGTTGTGGCCACGCTGGAACATCTGGTTAAGTTCCGACTTCATGTTGTCACGCAGATAATCGAAACCCAGCTCGTTATTCGTGGCATAGGTGACATCACAGGCATAGGCCGCCTTTTTGTCCGCCTCTGGCTGTTGGGGGTAGATCACACCGGTGGTCAGGCCCAAGGCGCTGTAGACCTTGCTCATCCATTCGGCATCACGCTTTGCCAGATAGTCGTTCACGGTGACGATATGGACACCCTTGCCGGTCAGCGCATTCAGGTAGGCCGGAAAAGTCGCAACAAGGGTTTTGCCCTCACCCGTCTTCATCTCGGAAATGTTGCCCTGATGCAGGAAAATGCCGCCGATCAGCTGGGTGTCAAAGGCACGCAGGCCCAGCGCGCGTCGGGCGGCCTCGCGGCAGTTGGCAAAGGCCTCTGGCAGCAGATCGTCAAGGCTTTCACCGGCGATCGCGCGCTCGGCAAGGCTTCGGGTTTTTGCCTTGATCTCGTCATCCGACAGCGCCTCGAACTCGGGTTCAAGCGCGTTGATCTTGGCGACCAGGGGGCGCACTGCTTTGACTTTGCGGTCGTTTGCTGTGCCAAACACCTTTTTGGCGACTGTTCCGAAACCCAGCATATTTTCTCCGGCGGCGCATGTTACGCCTGACTGACATCTATTTGAGAGGAGGTCGCTTGTAGGCCCGTCGCTGGCCACATAGAAAGGGCCGAGATTAGTGCTACTTTAGGGCCCCCTCGGGGCTTGCAATCGATGTAAGGGGCCACCCCTACAGTGTCAACGCCACGGACC
>JBFEQR010000025.1:0-12589 GCA_041549425.1 Yoonia sp.
CAGAGGCCGCACGGCGTTTTGACAGGGCAATATTCAACGCCAAATCACCATCCGCATCTGTATGTCCGACAAGGGCGACTGTGCGGTCGGGGTTCTGCGCCAGATAATCGGCCAGCGCGCGCAAAGACGCATATTCCCCTTCCACCAATTGGGCCGACCCCGTCGCAAAACTCAGGTCCTCCAAAACCGCGCGGCCCGCTATTTCAAGTCGCGTTTGCAGGTCAATGTCCGTCTGTGTGCCCGCATCCCCCACTTGTGGCGGCTGCACTGTCGCTAGTTGCGGCACTTCATTCTGCTGAACGGGCCCGACGTGGGTCAATTGGACGAAACCGGCCTGCCCCGTGCGGCTGATCAGCAGGCTGAGCATTTCAGGCCCCTCTGCCGTTGTTCTTTCTGCAGCCAGAAAACGGAAATCGCCGATGTTCACCTGCATTTCGGGCGGTGGCAGCACATCAATGGCAAAACGGAAATCAAATCCGCCGCAGGCTTCGGTCTGGCATTCGAAGATGATCCGGTACCGGTCATTGCGCAACTGTTCACGCAGGGGGCGGACCAACTGCAGGGTCGTCAGCGACGGGGCGGCAATCCGCCACGCTTGCTGCGTCAGCTGCCCCTCGACGGTGCGCGTGGGCATTGCGCCACGATCCCAGATGCCGGTCGGGAACACATGACTGTCCAAGGGGCTGGAAATCTCGCGCTGCAAAGTGGCATTGCTGGGAAACGCAAGCGTTTCAGCCTGTGCCAGCCCCGCAAACCAGACCAGGACAAAGGTCAGTGTGCGGATCATCGGGCCTGCGCGTGATATGCGTCGTTGGGCTGCATAGCGGTGGCCGATGCGATCCGGTTGCTCATGTTGTAGAACCCCGTGACGGCGGCAATGTCCCAGATATCACGGTCGGTGAACCCGACCTGCCGCAATGCGTCGCGGTCGTGCTCTGTCACGGTCGCGCTGGCTACCGTCACTTGTTCCGCAAAAGCAAGCATGGCAGTCTGACGCGCATCCAAAGGGGCCACACGCCAGTTCATCACCAGCATTTCGCCCAGTTTGGGATCACCCGACAACTGGCGCACCGCAGCACCGTGCGCGGTCAGGCAGTAATAGCATTTGTTGATGGATGACACCGCAACCGCGATCATCTCGCGTTCCAGCTTGCTCAGCCCCGAATCCGCCAACATGACGTCGTTATAAAGGCCCGCAAAGGCGTTCAGCTTGTCGATGTCAAAGGCATAGGCCTGCAGGACATTCGGCACCATGCCCAGTTTTTCCTGACAGATGTCAAAATACTTTTGCGTCGCCTCGGGCAACGGGTCCACCATTGGCAGATCAAGAGCAGTGGGATTGTCGCTCATGGTATTACTCCGGCAATGTTCGATAGTGATACTGTCCCACAAGCGTCATGCCGAGGGAAGTATATAGCGCATTCGCGCCCGTGTTGGCCTTGGTCGTGATCAGCGTCAGATAGGATGCACCCTGATCTGCGGCCCAAAAGGCCGCCGCGCGCGTCAGATGCCCCGCTAACCCTTTGCGGCGATGTGTGGTGGCGACTTCAAGGGCATGGATCATGGCGCAATCGGCGGCAATCGCCACAAAGGCAGTGCCCGCTGGCGTATCATCCACACGGCCCAACAATGTGGTCTTTGGCTGGGCTGCGCGCCCCATCACGTCAAGGCGGCCCTGCCCGATACCACCTGCGGACCAGACCTCGGCCTGCGCGGCCAAGGGCGGCCAGACTTCGAATGCTGTCACCGGCGGCGGGCGTCGCGTTGCGATCAGATCGACGGGTGCGGCGTAGAGGTTCGAGATATCGCGCACGACATAACCCCGATCCTCCAGAAGCCTGTCAAGCGCCTCTTCCCCGTTGCGCAGCATGAAAAGCGGCCTCTGCCCCGCATCTTTCATCACTTTTTCGGCTTGCGGGAAATCGGCGGCGGTCACCGGCGCGTGCGCGGTTGTCGCGCTGACCCTGTTGCCGCCACGCTGATCAAGCCGCACCGTCCAAGGGCCCGCACGCCGCTTTTGCGCTGTAGGCCACGTTGCATCGATTACATCGAAAAGCGTGGGGAGATCAGGAAGCGTCATGGCTTAAAAAGTGCTGCAAGCTCTGTCATCGCGGCATCCAGATGGGTGGCATCGGCCCCGCGCAGGACAAGGTTTGCGCCATAAATGCCGTCTTTCTGGAACGGATAGGAGCCGACAGACAAGGCGGGATATGCCGCGGCGAACTGCCCCAGCGGGCCTGCGATATCCCCCTCGCCTTTCATCACCCGCAAGGTGCGCGACAAAAGCGGCGCACCGCCGGTCAGGGAAGGCAGGATACTGGCGACCATCGCCTGAAACACGGATGGCACACCGGCCATGACATGCACGTTTTCAAGGCTGAACCCCGGTGCGGTGCTGACAGGGTTGTCGATCAGACAGGCACGCGACGGAATGCGCGCCATGCGCAATCGCGCTTCGTTCAACTCTTGCCCCGATCGATCATAATGCGCCTGCAACAAAGCGCGGGCGTCGTCGCGCACGTCAATCGTGTCCTCAAAGGCGGCGGCGATGCAATCGGCAGTGATATCATCATGCGTCGGGCCGATGCCGCCACTGGTAAAGACATGGTCATAGCCCGCCGACAGTGCCTTGACCGCTGCGATAATGGCGTCGCGGTCGTCGCTGACCACGCGTACTTCTTTCAAGTCGATCCCGCGCTCGGTCAACTGCCCTGCCAGATAGTGCATATTCGCATCACGCGTGCGTCCCGACAGGATTTCGTCGCCGATAACAAGCATGGCTGCGGTTGGGTTGGGCATCTGGTGGTTCTCCTATCGTGTGGGAATGGTTATAGGATGCGCCATGGAATTTGCCACGCCTTTGATCCCCGCCCGCCTGATCCGCCGCTACAAACGTTTTCTGGCCGATGTCCGGTTTGACGACGGACGCGAGGCTGTCGCCCATTGCGCCAACCCCGGTTCAATGATGGGGCTGGCGGTGCCTGATACGAAGATCTGGCTTGAGCCCAATGATGATTCCAAGAAAAAGCTCAAATACGGGTGGCGCTTGGTCGACCATGAAAACGGGCATTTCACCGGTGTTGACACGTCACTGCCCAATCGCGCCCTCAAAGCCGCATTGCTGGCGCATCAGGTGCCGGATTTACCGGCCTATGATCTGGTCCGCCCCGAGGTGAAATACGGTGAAAACAGCCGTATTGATTTCCTGCTCAGCGGCGATGGCCCCGACACCTATGTCGAAGTGAAAAGCGTGACCCTGTCCCGCGAAAAGGGGCTGGCAGAGTTCCCCGACAGCGTGACCGCACGCGGCACAAAGCATTTGCAGGAACTGGCAAAGATGGTCGCGCAAGGCCATCGCGCGGTCATGTTCTATCTGGTCCAGCGCACGGATTGCGCGGCCATGACGCTGGCCGATGACATCGACCCTGCCTATGCAGCCGCTTTCTCGCGAGCTGCCGCCGTAGGTGTCGCTGTGCGCGTGCAATCTTGCCGGATCACCCCGCACGGGGTCTGGCTGGGTGATCCAATCCCCTTCCGGCCCTAGAAATCCTGACACAATTCCCCTATGTGCGCTGTGAACGCGAAAAGGAACCGATCCGTTGGACACGAACAAAGCCCGCCTGACCAAAGATGGCATCCGCATTTATGACCAAAGCGACTTTGCCGGTATGGCAAAGGCAGGCGCACTTGCTGCGCGGATTCTGGACGATATCGCGGCCCATGTCTTTCCCGGTCAATCCACCGCCGAGATCGACCGCCTGATCACCCAGATGGTCGATGATGCCGGCGCTGTCTCTGCCACAATCGGTTACAAGGGCTATCAGCACGCCAGCTGTATTTCGGTCAACCACGTCGTTTGCCACGGCATTCCGGGCGCCCCGATCCCCAAATCCTCGGGCGAGACGATTTCCAAAAGCCTCGAGAAACGCCGCGATGATGACACACTGAAGGACGGCGATATCGTGAATATCGATGTGACCGTCATCGTTGACGGCTGGTTTGGCGACACAAGCCGGATGTATGTGGCAGGCACCCTTTCGAAAAAGGCAGAGCGGCTGATACAGGTGACCCACGATGCCCTGATGAAAGGCATCGAAGCCGCAAAGCCCGGCAATACCTTTGGCGATATCGGCCATGCCATCCAGATGTACGCCGAAAGCCATCGCATGTCGGTCGTGCGCGATTTCTGCGGTCACGGGTTGGGCCGCGTCTTTCACGCACCGCCAAATGTGCTGCACTACGGGCGCGCGGGGACAGGGGCGCGGTTGGAAGAAGGGATGATCTTTACGATCGAGCCAATGATCAACCTTGGCCGTCCGGACACACAAGTTCTGCAGGACGACTGGACCGCCGTTACCTGTGACAAGTCTCTCTCGGCGCAGTTTGAACACTCGATCGGTATCACCGCCGACGGATGCGAGATTTTTACCCTTTCGCCTGCTGGCAAGTTCCATCCGACCTATGATGCCTGAGTGTAGCGGGGAAATGCCGTGGCAATTTCCCCTCTTGCGAATGACTTGCAGCTAACGCGCAGGGCGCCTATATCCATTTTGTCGCTAGCGGTGACACCCTTTCCCCAAAATTGACCCGAAAAGGATGCACCTGATGCAGATTTTCAAACATGCCGCTCTTGTGGCCGCTCTTGGCCTTTCCGCAACCGCTGCTTCAGCGCAGGAAATCACCTTGCGTTTTCAGCACTTTGTGTCACCGGCCAGCGCAAACCCCACCTATTTCATGCAGCCCTGGGCCGATGCGATTGAGGAACAATCGAATGGCCGCATCAAGGTCGAGCTTTATCCCTTCATGCAGCTTGGCGGCTCTGCCCCAAGCCAGTACGATCTGATCCGCGATGGCGCGATTGATGGCGGCTGGGTCATTCCCGGCTATCAGCCCAACCGTTTTCCGGAAGCCGAAGCGATGGAACTGCCCTTCATGACGACCAAATCCGGCGAAGAGGCTAGTGCAGCCGCATGGCAGTTCACGCAGGACTACCTAATGGATGATTTTGCCGATGTGCATGTCATCGCAGCCCATATGCACGGCCCCGGCATCGTGCATAAACGCGGCAACGCGGTGGAAACCGTTGCAGACTTCGGCGGCCTGAAACTCCGCGGGCCATCGCGTCCGGCGACGTTGCTGCTTGAGGAACTGGGCGCCACCCCCATCGGCATGCCCGTCCCCCAATTCCCCGAGTCGCTGGCCCGTGGCGTTGTCGATGGCGGCGTGATCACGTGGGAAATGTCGCCGTCGCTGAAACTGGACGAGCTGACGGACAGCCACACGGATGTGGCCGGTGATAAGGCGCTTTATAACCTCTATTTCATCTGGGCGATGAACAAGGACGTCTATGAAAACATGCCCGACGATCTGCGCGCGGTGATTGACGCCAACTCTGGCCTGATGGCCAGCATGTGGGCAGGGCGCGCACATGATACCGGCGATATTGTCGGCCGCGAGATCATGGCGGCTGCGGGCAATACCATCGCGGAACTGTCAGAGGCCGAAACAGCGCGCATCAAAGAGCTGGGCGCAGATGTTACCGCCGCATGGATCGCCGAAATGGACGCCAAAGGCTATGACGGTGCGGCACTGGTCGCCGCAGCACAAGCCGCCGTGCGCGACACGGCCAAATAAGCGGCGCACACCCGCAACCCGCATCGCACCCGCTTTACAATTCAAAGCAGGTGCGATGCAGTGGTTTTGACGCAGCGATGCCTTAAAGGCTCCTTATTTGGCGGTAAAACACGAAACCATGCGCAGCAATCCGTTTCCACTTTCTTGTTTGGTCATCAGCCTTGCCGCCTTTGGGTTGATGGCCGTGTCCGTCAATGATGCATGGGCGCAGTTCTGGGCGCTTGCGCGGGCCTACGGCGGGGGCGTTGTGACATTGGTGGTCCTGCTTTTGCCGTTGCAGTTCATCATTTCCTTTGCCGCCAAGATCATGCGGGATCGGGGCAAGAACATCTCTCAGGAAGAAAAGCTGAGATGGTACAAGACCTATCTTCGCAGCTATCCTTGGCTGAACATGCTCAGCGCGCTTTTTGCCGTGATTGCGACGACTACCAGCTTCACCATCTACAAGGCTCTGATCGTGGGTGCAGGCGGGTACGGTTATGATGCCGCCTTTATCGCATGGGACCGGATGCTGTTTGGCGGCGATGACGCGTGGGTGCTGACGCATCGCATTTTTGACACGGCAACCGCGACGATGTGGCTGGATTTCCTGTACCACCCGACGTTCTTTCCGATGCTGATCCTTTATCTGTTCTCGATCACCTTTCTGGGTCTGCGGCGCTTGCGGCAGACCTATATGCTGTCGTTTCTGGCGGGGTTTGTGGTTATTGGCATGATCAGCGCAGACGCGATGCATTCCGCAGGTCCGGTTTTTGATGGCATTTTCTACGGGGACGGCAGCACGTTTGGCCCTTTGATGGACCGGCTACAGGGGCAACTGGCCGAAGGGGGCGGGCCGATCTATGCCGATCCGATCCGGCAGTATCTGGTCAGGCTGCATGAAAATCAGTCGGTGCAGATGGGGGCCGGTATTTCGGCAATGCCGTCGATGCACATGGTGTTCGTGTTTCTGTGGGTGTTTCCGGCGTGGAACCTGAACCGCATTTTCGGCCTGATCATGGCAGCCTATGCGGGCGTCATCTGGATGGCGTCAGTCCATCTTGGCTGGCACTATTTTGTGGATGGACTGGTATCTTTGGTGATGATCGGGATCATCTGGCGCGTGGCAGGACACATCGTGGGGCTATATGGCAGCCCTCAGGTGATCCGCGCCACCACGTAATCCGCCAAATCCACCAACATCGCCTTCAACGGCTGATCGGGGATAACATCGAGGGCCGACTTCGCTTTTTCAGCCCAAGCCAGCGCGTCTTTGCGTGTCGTTTCCATCGCACCGTGTTTGGCAAGCAGCCCGATCGCATGTTCCAGATCACCGTCGTCCTGACGGCCTTTCTGGATCGTCCGCTCCCAAAACGCCCGTTCTTGTGCATCCGCAGCGGCCACCGCACGGATCACCGGCAGGGTCAGTTTGCGTTCGCGGAAATCGTCACCGATGTTCTTGCCGATGGCCTTGGTGCCGCCATAGTCGAGCAAATCGTCAACAATCTGGAACGAAATGCCCAGCGCATCGCCATAGTCAAACAACGCCTGCTTGGTCGCTGCATCCTGACCCGCAATTTCACCGCCGACTTCCATGGCCGCCGAAAACAGTGCCGCTGTCTTGCCCCGCACAACCTGCAAATAGATCGCTTCGGTGGTAGCCAGATCACTGGCGGCGGTCAGTTGCAGCACTTCACCTTCGGCAATCGTGGCGGATGCATTGGCCAGAATATCCAGAACCCGCAGCGATCCGGTTTCGACCATCAACTGGAAAGAACGGGCAAACAGATAATCCCCCACCAGCACGCTGGAGGTATTGTCCCACAACAGGTTCGCCGTGGGGCGTCCGCGCCGTTGCTCGCTTTCATCCACCACATCATCGTGCAGCAGTGTCGCCGTGTGAATGAATTCGACCGTCGCTGCCAGATGCACGTGGTAGGGGCCCTTATAGCCGCACATCCGTGCCGCAGCCAAGGTCAGCATGGGGCGCAAACGCTTGCCGCCTGCCTCGACCAGATGGGCCGTGACCTCAGGGATGCGGGGGGCGTGCTTTGACGCCATACGTTCACTGATCAGCGCATTCACCGCCGTCAGATCATCGGCCAAAGCTTCGGCCAGTTTCTCATGCGGTTTGGTGGCAGCGGTATCAAGGCTCATTGAAGTTTCCGTCATGTGAATAGACAACCGCAGCGCGCCGTCTTAGATCGTTGGATATGAAAGAGCTTTTGCGCACCAACGACCCGACCGTCATCGCCTTTGCAACCGCCCTGCTGGACAGCGAGGGTATAGACTGGTTCACCTTCGACGTAAACATGAGCGTCCTTGAAGGCAGCATTGGCATAATGCCGCGCCGCCTGATGGTGCTGGACCGCGATTTGTTCATGGCAGAAGCCGTGATGCGCGATGGCGAGATTGACCTTGGCCGTGACTGACACGCACACTCTGGATGATTTCTTGGGCGGCAAGCTGCGCATCTGGCAGCCGCGCGTGGGCTATCGCGCGGGGGTTGATCCGGTGATTCTGGCCGCATCGGTGCCTGCAAAAACCGGTGACACGGTGTTGGAACTGGGGTGCGGGGTCGGTGTGGCGTCGCTTTGCATCGGTGCGCGAGTGTCCGGTGTTGCGCTGACGGGGGTCGAGGTGCAGGCGGATTATGCCGCACTTGCCCAGCGCAACGCGGTCGAAAATGACGCTGATTTCACCATTGTCACCGCCGATCTGCGCGCCCTGCCCGCCGATCTGCGCCAGAAACGATTTCAGCACGTCATCATGAACCCCCCGTATTTTGACCGCACCGCTGGCACATCGGCGACGGATGCGGGGCGCGATCTGGCCTTTGGCGGCGACACGCCCCTGACCGATTGGATCACCATCGGGGCAAAACGGGTGGGGCCGCGTGGCTATCTGACGATCATCCAGCGCATGGAGCGTCTGCCAGAAGTTCTGGCCGCACTCGAGGGGCGTTTGGGCGCGATTATCGTCCGTCCCATCGCAGGCCGCACTGGCCGCGCGCCAGAGCTGTTTATCCTGCAAGCCCGTCAGGAAGGCCGCGCCGCATTTCGCATGGCGCCCGCTCTTGTGATGCACACAGGCGATTCTCATGATGGGGACCGCGACAGCTATGCCCCGCACGTGCGTGCAGCGCTCCGAAACGGCGCAGATTTGCCCATTTCCTGTTAAGACTTTCGTCATCTTTTTGCGCAACGCTTTTTTATGCCGATTTGCTGCCCTGCAGCGTGACAGTTGGCATGTGATGTGATGCAATCAAAGATATCAAACCAGAGGAGTATTATTATGAGCTTGAGTTCGCACCTGCAGGAGCTGAAAAAGAAACATCAAAACCTCTCGGAACATGTGGAAGTTTTGCAGCGCAGCCCCGCGTCTGACGACATTGAAGTTGCGAAACTGAAAAAGCAAAAGCTGATGCTCAAGGAAGAGATCAGTCGCCTGAGCGCGCACTAACGCAGCACGGCAAACCTGAAAACGCCCGCAAGGTCACACAAGGTCGCGCGAATCGATTAGTCGCCGACCTTGGGAAAATTTGGCTGACGCCTGAATTTCCTGCATGACCCAGTCTTCAAACGCGGCGATATGCGGGCGTTTTTCATTCCCTTTCGGGCAGACAAAACGGAACTGCGCCTCTGACAACAGGCCAACCTCAAACGGGGCGACCAGCCTATCGGCTTGCAGCGCGCGCACAGTGGCACCGCGCACCGCTTGGAACTGGTTGATCTTCCACCACTAGGCTACGTGACCCCGGCATGCAAAAAAGGCCACGCTTTCACAGCGCGGCCATTTTCTTTTTGTCGGATGCGTTTGGCGTTATGCCATGTACTGGCCGCCGTTTGCGGACAATGTCGAACCCGTCACAAAACCTGCGTCGTCAGAGGCAAGGAAGACAACAGCACGCGCGATTTCGGAGGCTTCGCCAAGTCGGCCAACGGGGATCTGCGGCAGGATGACTTCGTTCATCACTTTTTCAGGAATTGTGCTCATCATCTCGGTGTTGATGTAACCGGGGGCGACGATGTTCACGGTGATCCCGGCGCGCGCACCTTCCTGTGCAAGTGACTTGGTAAAGCCGATGTCGCCCGCTTTGGTCGCGGCATAGTTGGCTTGTGCGAACTGACCCTTTTGACCGTTGATCGAGCTGATTGTCACGATGCGGCCGAACTTGCGCTCGCGCATACCGCCCCAAACGTTATGCGTCATGTTGAAGACGCCGTTCAGGTTGGTGTCGATGCATTCGTGCCACTGCTGTGGTGTCATCTTGTGGAAAGGCGCATCGCGGGTGATGCCCGCGTTGTTCACCAGAACATCGACAGGACCAAGGTCCGCTTCGATCTGGGCGACACCGGCCTTGCAGGCGTCATAATCGGCAACGTCCCATTTGTAGGTCTTGATGCCTGTTTCGGCTGTGAAAGCGGCGGCTTTCTCATCGTTGCCAGCGTAGGTCGCTGCAACCGAGTAGCCTTCGTCTTTCAGTGCCTTTGAAATAGCTGCGCCAATCCCGCGCGAGCCGCCAGTGACGAGTGCGACACGTCCCATATTTATTCCTCCTAGGATTTCATGAAGTGGTACTAGGCGGCGCGATTATGCGCCGCCTTGATCTAGATCAGGGGCGTTCAACACAAAGCGCAACACCCATACCGCCGCCGATGCAAAGCGTGGCAAGGCCCTTTTTGGCACCGCGACGCTTCATTTCGAACAGCAGCGTGTTCAACACGCGGCAGCCGGACGCACCGATCGGGTGACCGATGGCAATCGCACCGCCGTTGACGTTCACGATCGCTGGGTCCCAGCCCATTTCTTTGTTCACCGCACAGGCCTGCGCCGCAAAAGCTTCGTTTGCTTCGACAAGGTCAAGGTCGCTAACGCTCCAGCCTGCTTTGTCCAGCGCCTTTTGTGACGCATAGATCGGGCCAACGCCCATGATCGACGGATCAAGACCGGCAGTCGCGTAGGATGCGATACGGGCAAGCGGTTCGATGCCACGCTTTTCGGCCTCATCCGCGGACATCAGCAGTGTCGCGGCAGCACCGTCGTTCAAGCCCGATGCGTTCGCAGCAGTGACAGAGCCCTCTTTGGTGAAGGCCGGACGCAGTTTCTGCATCGCTTCCATGGTGGCGCCGTGGCGGATGTATTCGTCCTTATCAACGATGATGTCGCCCTTGCGGGTTTTCACCGTGAAGGCTGTGATTTCGTCGTCGAACCGGCCAGCTTTTTGCGCGGCTTCGGCTTTGTTCTGCGAAGCGACGGCGAATTCATCTTGCATGTCACGCGTGATCTGAAATTTCTCGGCGACATTCTCGGCGGTTTGGCCCATGTGATAGTTGTTGAACGCATCCCACAGACCGTCACGGATCATGGTATCGATGTATTTCATATCGCCCATTTTGTGACCCGCACGCAGGTTTGCGGCGTGGGGCGACAGTGTCATGTTTTCCTGACCACCGGCGGCAACGATGGATGCGTCGCCAAGCTGGATGTGTTGGGCACCAAGTGCGACGGCGCGCAGGCCGGACCCGCAAACCTGGTTGATGCTCCATGCGGCTGATTCTTGTGGCAGGCCGGCGTTGATGTGCGCCTGACGGGCGGGGTTTTGACCCTGTGCCGCGGTCAAGACCTGACCTAGAATGGTTTCGCTGACTTCGGATTTGTCGACGCCTGCACGTGCGACGACGGCTTCAAGCACGGCAGCACCCAGATCGTGGGCTGGCGTATTGGCAAATGATCCGCCAAAGCTGCCCACGGCTGTACGGGCTGCTGATGCGATAACGACGTTTGTCATGTTTGATCCTCTTCAGGTTTGTTCCCTGGCAGGACGGTGCCATTTACACGCCTATCGTGCAAGTGAGCCCAGACTGCCGCTAGGGAAAGTCCTTAGGTTGTAAGAGCGCGGAGGGCAAATCAAATCCACTATGCATCCCGCGCAACCCATCATAGGGTCAGGGTTGGCACACCGAAATGGTAACCCTGCAAACAATCCACACCCAGCGACCGCAGAAAAGCGGCCTCCCCCGCGGTTTCGACGCCGTCCGCGACGGAAAACATCTCGAACTGGTGTGCCACGGTGATCAGCGCTTCTGCCAGCACCTGATTATCCGCGTCGTGATCAATCCCGCGCACAAAGCTTTTGTCGATTTTCACCAGATCGAAATAGAAATCCTTCAGATACCGGAACGCCGTGAGACCCGCGCCGAACCCATCCAGGGCAAAGCCCACACCGCGCGGCTGCATTTCGGTCATGAAGCGGATCACGTTTTCATGCAGCACCATGGCAGAGGCTTCGCTAATCTCGAAAATCAAACGGTCGCAGAACGCGGCGCGATCCACCAGCGCCTGATCCAGAATCCGCCGCCATTCCCCGTCACCGATCGACCGTGCCGAGACATTGACCGACAGCCGCAAGTCGGGCATCGCGCGCAACTGTTGCAGCGCCAGCCGCAACATCGTGCAATCAATTTCGCGGCCCAACGCGGTTTCTTCGATCTGCGGCATGAAATGCGCCGCAGGAAGAACGCGCCCGTTTTCGTCGGTCAGCCGGACAAGCCCTTCGTAATAGGCAATCTTGTGATCTTCATCGGCGGTGACAACGGGATGAAACGCCAGTTGCGCACGCCCCGCGGCCAAGGCATCGCGCACCATCTTTGGCACATCCGCGTCGCGACTGGCCATCGCATAAAGCAACGGGTCCACCAACGACTGCTGATCCATATCGTCCCGCCTGAGCATGGTATTCTGCATCATCGCCCTCCATAGTGTCGCCACGTTTAGGGCACATCACCTAACATCTGATTAAGGAACCAAGATGAGCGAGCGCTGCGGCTGGGCCGGACCCGAACAGATTTACATCGACTATCACGACACCGAATGGGGCGTGCCCGAGTATGACAGCCGCGCCCTTTGGGAAAAGTTGATCCTTGACGGATTTCAGGCGGGCCTGTCGTGGATCACGATCCTGAAAAAGCGCGCG
>JBFEQR010000026.1:0-12127 GCA_041549425.1 Yoonia sp.
CACTTCGCGCTCCAACACCAGCGGCAGACTGGTTACCGTCATGGAAAACAGCACAAAGGCAAGGATTGCACCGATACCCAGTTCGACCGCAATCATGGACAGACCGTTGAGGGTCAGGAAAACATCAAGGCTTTCGCTGATATTGGTCATGGTCGACAACCCCATGAACAGGGCGAAAATCATATGGGCCAGAAAGGTCCAGAACAGAAAATAGATGACGATAATAGCGCCCAGCCACGGCAATTGCCGCATGCGTTCGTTCCACACAATCCCCAGCACAGCGCGCCATTCCAGCGCCTGCCCCTGCTCCATCCGGCGGCTGACCTCGTACAGTCCGGCGGCGGCAAAAGGAGCCACCAGCGGAAATCCCAGTGACGTGGCAAGGGTCCAGCTGACATGCCCTGCCCCGACCCACAGCATGATGAAACCGCCCAAGACATAGACCGCACTGAAGAACAGCCCGAACTGCGGCGCGCGGCGGAAATCCTGCACGCCCGCCTTCAGGCTTGCCGATAGGTCAGATAGCGCCAGCGCCTGCACAACAGGCTTTTCCGCGCCACCACTCAGCGTTTGCGTGGTCGTCATGCGTTGCCCTCCCTTGTCATAATATCATCGCCCCAAGGCGACGCATTTGGCAAGGGAACAATCGGGAACGGGTTATTCGGCGTTGGCCTCTGCGCGGCTCTTGCCGGACACATCCATCGCCAGCGTTGCCGCCATCAGCCCGTCCAGATCGCCATCCAGAACACCCTTGGTGTCCGAGGTTTCATAGCCGGTGCGCAAATCCTTCACCATCTGGTAGGGCTGCAGCACATAGGACCGGATCTGGTTGCCCCAGCCCGCATCGCCTGCGTTCTCATGGGCTTCGTTCACCAAAGCAGAGCGTTTGTCCAATTCGATCTGGTACAGCCGCGATTTCAGGGCCTTCATGGCGATATCACGGTTCTGGTGCTGGGATTTCTCGGAACTGGTCACGACAATGCCGGTGGGGGCGTGCGTGATACGCACTGCGGAATCGGTGGTGTTCACGTGCTGGCCGCCTGCACCGGATGACCGGTAGGTGTCGATGCGGATATCGGCGGGGTTCACCTCGATTTCGATGTTGTCGTCGACAACCGGATAGACCTTGACCGACGTGAAAGACGTGTGGCGCTTGGCGGCACTGTCAAAAGGCGAAATGCGCACCAACCGGTGTACACCACTTTCGGATTTCAGCCAGCCATAGGCGTTATGGCCGCTGATCTTGTAAGAGGCGGATTTGATCCCTGCTTCGTCACCGGCCTGTTCGGACTGCAGTTCCACCTTATAGCCCTTCTTCTCGGCCCAGCGGACATACATGCGCGCCAGCATATTGGCCCAGTCGCAACTTTCGGTGCCACCAGCACCGGCGTTGATTTCAAGAAAGGTATCATTGGCGTCCGCTTCACCGTCCAACAACGCCTCAAGCTCTTTCTGGGCGGCTTTTTCGGCCAATGCTGTCAGGGCGGCTTCGGCTTCGGCCACCACTTCGGTGTCGTCTTCCATTTCGCCCAATTCGATCAGGTCGACGTTGTCGGTAAGTTCTTGCTTGATGCTGTCGTAATTGGCCAATGCATCGACCAGCAACTGGCGATCGCGCATCAGCTTTTGCGCCGCTTCCGGATCGTCCCACAAGGTCGGGTCCTCGACACGGGCGTTGAATTCCTCAAGCCGGTGCGGCGCAGTTTCATAGTCCATACGCTGCGCCAAAAGCGCGAGCGATTTTTCAATCGCTTCAACCCTGTTTTGCATTTCTGCGCGCATAAGACACCTTCGATCGCATGAGTATTGGTCTGTGGCATGCTCTTACAGCGGGGCATGGCCCGCCACAAGCGCCCGATCAGTAAAGCCCGCCTGTGGACAGGGTACCAAAGGTGGCCCTGTCACCCACAGTCGCCGTTTCACCGGTGGATGTCGTGACCTCACGCTGTTGGCTGGGCACGTTGTCAAACAGCGGCAAGTCGGCTGACATCGCAAAGCCACCATCAAACATGATCCCGAACAACGGCTCCTCGCCGGGGCGGAAACACTCGCGCACGACGTTTTCGCCAGTGGCATCGGGCGGCAGACGGCCCCCGCTGAAACGGTCGATATTGATGAACTGGCAATCGGCAGGCGCACGGAACGGCCCCGCACCATATTTTTCGATGGCTTCAGTCATGAAACGGGTGAAGACCGGACCACAAAAACCACCCCCCGAGGCACCACGCCCCAAGGATCGCGGCGTGTCATAGCCCATATAGCAACCGGCAACGATGTTGGATGAAAAGCCCACGAACCAGACGTCCTTGGAATCGTTTGTCGTACCGGTCTTGCCCGCAATCGGCACGGGCAGGTTCACGGTCCGGCTGGCTGTGCCACGCTCGACCACGCCCTGCATCATCGAGGTCAGCTGATAGGCGGTAATTGCATTCATCACGCGGTCGCGGTTGGACTGGATGCGCGGGGCGTCACCCGCCGGCAGGTTCGCCTGATCGCAATCCACACAGCTGCGCTGGTCATGGCGATAGACCGTATTGCCATAGCGGTCCTGCACTCGGTCCACCAAGGTCGGCGCGACACGTTCGCCCCCATTGGCAAACATCGCATAGGCGGCCACCATCTTGAAAAGCGTGGTCTCATTTGAACCCAGAGAGGCCGACAAAACAGGGTTCATATCGTCATAGACGCCAAAACGCTCGGCATAGCGGGCGATGGTTCTGATCCCGACTTCCTGTGCCAGACGGATGGTCATCAGGTTCCGCGATTGTTCAATCCCCGTGCGCATCGGTGTGGGGCCATAGAACTGGTTAGAGGCATTGCGCGGCCGCCATGTTCCCTGCGGCGTGTCAATCGTGATTGGTGCATCCACAATGATCGTGGCGGGGGAATAGCCGCTATCAAGGGCTGCGGCATAAACGAACGGCTTGAACGACGAACCGGGCTGGCGTTGTGCCTGTGTGGCGCGGTTAAAGACCGAGTGTTCATAACTGAACCCGCCCTGCATGGCGATCACGCGGCCCGTGTTGACGTCCATCGCCATGAAACCGCCCTGCACCTCCGGCACCTGCCGCAAGGACCAGCGCTCGAAATCGCCATTGTCATTCAACAGGCGGCGCACGTGCACCACGTCGCCCGCGGTGAAATTGTCAAAGAAATCCCCCACCAGCCAGCGGATATCGACGCGCGGCACTTCAAAGGGTTCGGCCTCGGTTTCGGTCACGCCTTCGATGCCGATTGTCAGGGTGTTTTCGGCCACATCAAGGATCACGGCCGGATACCATTGCCCGTCAAGGTCCACCTGACGCGGCACGTCAATATCCCCAAGCGCTGCTCGCCAAGCGGCCTCATCCGCCAACACCTCAGCAGGCAAAGTTTTGCCCGTGCCGCGCCAGATCCCCTGTTCGCGGTCATAGCGTTCCAAAGCGCTTTGCAGCGCCAGCGCGGCCGTCACCTGCAAATCGGGGTCGATGGTCGCACGGATGGACAAACCACCCGAAAAGAACTCTTCCTCGCCAAAGTTCTGGCTGAGTTGACGCCGGATTTCATCGGTAAAGTAATCGCGGTCGGGCAAGGTTTCGCGGAAATCAGTATAATCACCTGCCTGCACCGACAACAGTGGCGCATTGCGTTCACGGTCATAGGTCACGCTGTCAATATAGCCGTTCTCGAACATCTCGCGCAGGGTGTTGTTGCGCCAGAAAACGGCGGCCTCACGGTCGCGCACGGGATGGCGGTTGCTGGGGGACTTAGGCAAAGACGCAAGATAGGCCGCTTCACCCGCCGACAATTCGGTCAGCGGTTTGTTGAAATAGGTCAAGGCCGCAGCCGTCACGCCAAAGCTGTTCTGCCCCAGAAAAATCTCGTTGAGGTAAAGTTCCAGAATACGTTCCTTGGGCATCGATCCTTCGATGCGGACCGCCAGAATGATTTCCTTGATCTTCCGTTCAACCGACCGTGAGCCATCAAGCAAGAAGTTCTTCATCACCTGCTGTGTGATGGTTGAGGCCCCGCGCAGGTTTTCGCCGCGCGACTGGACCGCATCCACCACGGCAGAGGCCATCCCCATCGCATCAAAACCGGAATGTTCGTAGAAATTCTTGTCTTCGGCGGAAATAAACGCCTGTTTGACGATATCGGGAATTTCTTCTGCCGGTGTGAACAATCGACGCTCGACCGCGAATTCGTCGATGATCCTGCCTTCGTTCGAATAAATCCGGCTGATCGTCTTGGGTGTGTATTGCGATAGGGTCTCATAGCTGGGCAGATCGCGGCCATACATATAAAGCACACCGCCAAGCCCGATCCCCCCCATGACAAGACCAAGGGTGATCAGCGTAAAAAGACCGCCAAAGACAGAAACGATAAAACGAAGCACCGGGGCATACACTTTCAAAATTGCTGTTGCCGCTTATACGCGGATGCGCTGGGATGGTCAAAAGCACAAACAGGGCCAGCAGCGCGCATTCGCCCACGGTCCGATCACTTTTTGCTGACAACTTTGGACAGCGTTTTCCGCTCAGGGTGCGCCGGCCAGCAGGGTGACGGTTTCCACAATAGCCTGCGCCAGTTGCGCGCGCCCCTGCGGGCTGGCGAGAACGGCGCGGTCTTCGGCGTTTGACAGAAAACCGGCCTCGATCAGAACGCTGGGAAAGGCCGCCGCTGTCAGCACCGCAAACTGCGCTTCGCGGCGCGGGCGCACGTTCATCCGCACCCCTGCCCGCTCCATCGCGATCACAAGCGCATCGGCGAAACGGCGCGCCTCGGGGCCGGTCTGCGCACGCGCCAGATCCATCAGCGCCGTGGCTACACGGTCGTCGGCCTGCTGCAAGTCCACTCCGGCCAGAAGATCACCGCGCTCGTGGCGTTCCACGCTGCGCCGCGCCGCATCACCGCCGCCGTCGCGCGCCAGCGTGTAGACCGAAGCCCCCTCTGCCGCGTCCTCGGCCAAAGCATCGGCATGCAACGACATAAACAGGTCCGCCCCCACCTGTCGCGCAATCGTCAGACGTTGGGACAAAGACACAAAGTGATCCCCCTGACGGGTCAGCACCGCACGTAAGCCGTCAACGCCATTCACCTGCACCGCCAGTTCCTGCGCCATGATCAGCATCAGATCGGCTTCTTTGATGCCACCTTGATGCGCACCGGGGTCAATCCCGCCGTGACCGGGATCGATGACCACGACGAAATCACCGCTGCGGGCAATGTCAGCCGCGACCGCCGGATCAAACAGCATCGCGGCGTCCCATCCCGGATCGGGGGGCGCGCCTGCTTCTTGCGCAAACTCCTCTGCGCTGGCCTGCGCCAAAGTGATCTTCAGATCAGCCCCTGCATCACTGCGCGCCATCCCCGCTTGCGTGATGACCAAAGGTTCCGCCAGATCAACCACCAAGCGCGACCACTCCGGCCGCAACGGGCCAAACCGCACTTGTATGGCACGATCACCGCTGCGGATGGCGTCAGGGGACAGCCCCGCAAAATCGACCTGCTCGAAATCCACTACCAAGCGACGCGGGGCATCAAGGGTAAAGACACGGTAGGGCGTCACATCGCTTAGCCCGATCGACACCTCCAGCGTCCACCACCCGTCAGCAACGCGGGTCCGATCGGGATCGACACGGACCTGCGCGTGGGCCATGCTTGCCAGCAAAACAAAAGCGGCCAGCCAGCGGATCATGCCCCGCGCGCCGCCATGAACTGCCTGAGCCGCGCAAGCCCCTCGACAATATCCGCCGTGCCCCGCGCATAGGAAAACCGCAGCCAGTGGTGACCACGGGTCGCATCGAAATCAAGGCCGGGGGTGACTGCAACACCGGCCTTGTCCAAAATCTCGGCGGCGAAAGCCAAAGCGTCATCGGTATGTTCGGACACATCCACATAGATATAAAACGCACCATCCGGCGGCGCAAAACGGGTCAAACCGGCCTCTTGCAGACCTGCAGTCATCAGGTCGCGGTTTGCGGCGTAAACACTGAGATTTTCGTTTAACTCCGGTGTGCAATCCATTGCATATAAAGCTAATTTCTGCGACGCATGTGACGCACAGATAAACATGTTCTGCGCCAGACGCTCGACCCTGCGCACGTGATCTTGCGGCACAATCATCCAACCTACACGCCAACCCGTCATCGAAAAATACTTCGAAAAAGAGTTCACGACATAGACGTCGTCAGTCACCTGCAAGGCCGTCACCGGCTTCACGTCATAGTCGATCCCGTGATAAATCTCGTCCGAGATCAACGCAGCCCCCTGCCGCTGACAAGCCTCTGACAAAGCTTGCAGCGCGGGCGCATCCAGCATCGTTCCGGTTGGATTGGCCGGAGAGGCGACAATCAAACCGTCCAGATTATAGTCGGCCACATCCTGCGGCTTTGGCTGGAACCGCTGCGCCAGCGTTGTGGGGATATCAATCGCCGACAGACCAACGGCCTTGAGGATCTGGCGGTAGGACGGATAACAGGGCGTGCCCAAGCCGACCCGCGCGTCATTGTCAAAAAGGGCTGAAAACGCCAACAGAAAGGCCCCCGACGCACCGCTGGTAATGACCACGCGGGCGGGGTCCAGTTCGACACCATACCAATCGGCATAAAGCTGTGCGATGCGTGCGCGCAATTCCGGCAGGCCCAGCCCCACGGTATAGCCCAAAGGCTCTGCCATATCGGCAATCAGCCTGTCTTTGGCCGCCGCAGGCGCGCCGGTGCCCGGTTGGCCCACTTCCATATGGATGATGTGACGGCCAGCGGCCTCGGCCTTGCGGGCCGCCTCCATCACATCCATCACGATAAAGGGGTCGACATCACCCCGCAAAGAATGCCGCATCATTTGCCTCGTCTTTTTTGCTGTCTGTTTGCCCAATCAAGCAGGCAAAGGTCAAATCCGGCTCATGGCACGTCTTACTCTGCCGCAACATCCTTTGCGGCTTCCAGTTCAGCGGCCTTCTTTTCCACCTGCTCGACAATATGATCCACCATGTCGGCGTTGGACTGCTTGTGGCTTTGCTTGCCGGCAAGATACACCATGCCCGACCCTGCCCCGCCGCCGGTAAAACCGACATCCGTCATCAGCGCCTCGCCCGGGCCGTTCACAACGCAACCGATAATAGACAGCGACATGGGCGTCTTGATGTGCTCCAACCGCTTCTCAAGCTCTTCGACGGTCTTGATCACGTCAAAACCCTGACGCGCACAAGACGGGCAGGAAATGATGTTGACCCCCCGATGGCGCAGGCCAAGCGATTTGAGGATTTCATAGCCCACTTTGACCTCTTCCACCGGATCAGCGGACAGGCTGACGCGGATCGTGTCACCGATCCCCATCCACAAAAGGTTGCCCAGACCAATGGCCGATTTGATCGTGCCGGATGTCAGGCCACCCGCTTCGGTGATGCCCAGATGGATCGGCGCATCGGTGGCGTCCGCCAATTGCTGATAGGCGGCGGCGGCCATAAACACGTCAGAGGCCTTGCACGAAATCTTGAATTCGTCAAAATCGTTGTCCTGCAAAATCTTGATGTGATCCAAGCCGCTTTCGACCATCGCGTCGGGGCAAGGTTCGCCGTATTTGTCCAACAGATGCTTTTCCAGCGATCCGGCATTCACACCGATGCGGATTGAACAATTGTGATCGCGCGCCGCCTTGATGACTTCCTTCACACGCTTTTCATCGCCGATATTGCCCGGATTGATCCGCAGGCAGGCCGCCCCTGCCTCTGCCGCCTCAATCCCGCGTTTATAGTGGAAATGGATATCGGCTACGATCGGCACCGACACCTCGGGGACGATGTGTTTCAGCGCGGCACTCGACGCCTCGTCGGGGACAGAAATGCGCACGATATCCGCACCCGCATCCGCTGCCGCCTGCACCTGCGCAATTGTGCCCTTGATGTCCGTGGTCAGCGTATTCGTCATCGTCTGGACCGAAATCGGCGCATCGCCGCCAACAGGGACGTCGCCGACCATGATCTGACGGGACTTGCGGCGATAAATATTGCGCCAAGGGCGGATGTGGTTCAGCGACATGGAAAAACAGCTTTCGGATGCAAGATATCTATGGGCCAACCTAGGCCGCAATCCACGCCACAGCAACCACCCGCAACTGCGGTTATTCGTCCGTTACCGCTTCGGCGACATTCACGATTTCAGCCAGATCACTGTCCGCGCCCAGATCGGCCACGGCGTAGATCTCGGTCAGGCTTTGCGTCGTCAGTTCCACGTTCGAGGTAACAACACCTGTGGGGCCAACAGGTCCGTAATGCGTGCCGTTCACCGCAAAATACATCGCACCGCTTTCACCCACGCGCAGGCGCGCGGGCTCTTCTGTGGCGGGGACCACGAAATTCTGGCCCGGTTCCATCACGCCTTCGAAAATGACAGTGCCGTCAGCGGACTGGACACGGACCCAAGCAGGACGGACAGCAACCAGTTGCAGTTCCGGCACGGGTGTTTCGACGACCTGCACAGGCGGCGCTGTCGGCGCATCAAGCGCATTGGTCGCGATCACGGGTGCAACAGGAGCCTCACGCTCGGCGACCAGCGCGCCAATGCTTGAGGGGCTCAGCGTGGAGATCGGCGCATCGCGCGCGACCATCACAGGCACATCAAGCGCCTGCGGGCGGTAAAGGCGATCAAGTGCCTCGGCAGAAGGCGCCTGAAAATCTACAATGGCATCATTGGCCAGACCGCTGCCTGTTCCGGCAAGCGGATCAAGATCGGACAGAACAACAGGGGTCTGTTCAACCGGCGCAAACTGTACCTTCTGCACCTCTTGCAGCACGGTCCAGCCGCCGTAACCCAAACCGCTGATCAATGCGACCAGTACCAGAACAGAACCGATTGCGCGCGGCTCGATACCTGTCAGAACAGCGTCACCTGCGGGAATGAACGGGGTGGCAGAGGCCGAGAATATATCCTTGCCGATCGGGGCCGCCGCAGGATCATAGCTTTTGCCCTTCAGCGACGATGCCTCGGCTGACATGCCGTGGGCTGTGGCAAATCCGCTTTCGGCACAGAATGTTGCAAAGGCCTCATCGGGGTTCATGCCCAGATAACGCGCATAGGACCGCACGTAGCCAGCAATAAATCCCGGGGTATCAAATGAAGAAGGATCGGCATTTTCAATGGCCGCAATATAGGCTGCCTTGATCTTGAGTTCGCGCTGCACATCCAACAGGCTTTTGCCCATTGTCGCACGCTCACCACGCATCAAATCGCCCAGACGCAAATCGTAGGCGTCAAAGCCTTTCGCCTCAACGTCCTCCGCCGCTTCATCGCGTTTGAAGGTCTTCCCGATCATCGACTGTCCCGTCGCTTAATGCCCCAAGTCTCTAGCGCCGTTCGAATCGAAAACCACTAAAAGACTACCAAAACACTAACACGCCCAGACAAGTTATGCACAGGCTGAAAAAATCTATCCCGCCAGTTCAGCACGATTCAGCGCACAATGTGACCACAAACCGTCCAATGCGCCTACCAATGCATCCATTTCGCGCGGCCCGTGAACCGGTGAGGGGGTAAAGCGCAAACGTTCGGTCCCGCGCGGCACCGTGGGGAAGTTGATTGGCTGTACGTAGATGCCAAAGTCTTCCAGCAACATGTCGGACAACTGCTTGGTGTGGACCGGATCGCCCACGATCAGCGGCACAATGTGACTGCCGTGATCAATGATCGGCAGGCCCAGCCCCTTCAGGCGCAGTTTCAAGACCTTCGCCTGTGTCTGGTGCTGTGCGCGCAACGTCTGGTCCGTTTTCAGATAGGCAACCGATGCAGCCGCCCCCGCCGCCACAGCAGGTGGCAAGGAGGTGGGAAAGATAAAGCCCGGCGCATAGGACCGGATCGCGTCGCACATTTTCGCGCTGGCCGCGATATAGCCGCCCATGACGCCGTAAGCCTTGGCCAGTGTACCGTTGATAATGTCGATGCGGCCCATCAGCCCGTCACGTTCGGCCACCCCTGCCCCGCGCGGGCCATACATGCCGACGGCATGGACTTCGTCGATGTAGGTCAGGGCACCGAATTCATCGGCCAGATCACAGATATCTGCGATCGGTGCGAAATCACCCTCCATGGAATAGATCGATTCAAAGGCAATCACCTTGGGCGCCGCCGGATCATCGGCTGCCAGCAATTCGCGCAAATGGTCCAGATCATTGTGGCGGAAAATCCGCTTGGCGCCGCCGTTGCGGCGCACACCTTCGATCATCGAGGCATGGTTCAGGGCGTCGGAATAGATAATCAGCCCCGGAAACAGCTTGGGCAGCGTGCTCAGCGTGGCATCATTGGCGATATAGGCAGAAGTAAACAGCAACGCCGCTTCCTTGCGGTGCAAATCGGCCAGTTCGGCCTCAAGACGTTTGTGATAAACCGTCGTGCCCGAAATATTGCGCGTGCCACCCGATCCCGCGCCGGTTGCATCCAGCGCCTCGTGCATGGCGGCCAGAACGTCGGGGTGCTGGCCCATTCCCAGATAATCATTGCCACACCAAACAGTGACCGGCGCTTCGGTCCCGTCGTCCTTGCGCCAGATGGCATGGGGGAACTGGCCGCGCGCGCGCTCGATATCGATGAAGGTCCGGTAACGGCCTTCTTGGTGCAAACGGTCAATCGCGGTGTCCAGTTGGGCGTTGTAATCCACGGGGTTGCGTCCTTCTTTTTCGTCGCAAAGACCGCGTGACAGGGCGATCTTTGAATCGTTCTAAGCCTCATATAGGGCGGTGCAGCGTCCGACAAGACGTTACAAAATGTCACCCCCTCTTGGGCACTGTGATGGGGGTTCGCGGAAAAGGCTTCATTGATATACATCAAGCGACAGAAACATAACGGAATTAATCCCAGAAAACACACTTTCAGGCGGATCACCTTGACCTTCGGCGCGCCAGCGACAACGCTGCGGCAAATTCCAAATGATAGGTTGTAATCCATGACACTCGACCCCGTCCTCGCCCGTATTGACGCCGACCTGCCCCAAGCGACCGAACGCCTGCTGGACTTGCTGCGCATCCCGTCCATCTCGACCGACCCTGCCTATAAAGGCGATTGCGACGCGGCAGCCGACTGGTTGGTGGCTGATCTGCAATCCATCGGGTTCACGGCCTACAAACGTCCCACCACCGGTCATCCGATGGTCGTGGCGCACACAGGCGGGGCGGGACCGCACATCCTGTTTTACGGCCACTACGATGTCCAACCGGTGGACCCGCTTGACCTGTGGGACCGCGACCCGTTCGATCCGCAGGTTGAAGATACGGCTGGCGGCAAAGTGATCCGTGGCCGCGGGTCATCCGACGACAAGGGCCAGTTGATGACCTTTGTCGAAGCCTGCCGCGCATGGAAGGCCGAACATGGCACCCTGCCCGCCAACATCACGATCTTTTTTGAGGGCGAAGAGGAATCAGGCTCGCCATCGCTCACGCCCTTTATGGAAGAAAACCGCGAAGAACTGACCGCCGATATCGCCCTGATCTGCGACACAGGGCTTTATGGCGACGACACACCGGCGATCATCACGCAGTTGCGCGGGCTTCTGGGCGAGGAACTGACGATCACCGGCCCCGACAAGGACCTGCACTCGGGCATGTACGGCGGTCTGGCGATGAACCCCGCGCGGGTTCTGGCACGCATCATTGCATCGCTGCACGACGATGACGGGCGCATCACGATCCCCGATTTCTATGACGGCGTGCCAGAACTGTCCAACGAACTGGCCGCCGCATGGGACGATCTGAAGTTCGACGAAAAAGCATTTCTGGGCGACGTTGGCCTGTCAGAGCCCGCCGGCGAAAAGGGGCGCAGGCCTTTGGAAATGATCTGGTCACGACCCACCTGCGAAGTGAACGGCATGTGGTCGGGGTATACCGGCGACGGCTTCAAGACTGTCCTGCCATCGCAAGCCAGCGCCAAAATCAGCTTCCGCCTTGTCGGCACCCAAGACCCGCTGGCGATCCGCAAGAATTTTCGCAAAATGGTCGAAGACATGGTCCCTGCCGATTGCTCGGTCAGTTGGAAAGACCACGGCGCAAGTGCGGCGGGGCAAATGACCACAACACATCCCGCATTCGATCAGGCGCGCAAGGCGCTGTCGGACGAATGGCCCAACGCAGCAGCCTATGTCGGCTGCGGCGGCTCGATCCCGA
>JBFEQR010000027.1:0-12026 GCA_041549425.1 Yoonia sp.
AAGAGGGCGAAAAGGCCGTGTTGCCCGACAGCCTTGAGCAGGATTATCGCGTCATGGTCGAAGCCTTGCGCGATTACATGCGCAAGACCGGTTTCGGCAAGGTTCTGTTGGGTCTGTCCGGCGGCATCGACAGCGCGATCGTCGCGGCGATTGCCACTGATGCGCTGGGTGCGGAAAACGTGCGCTGTGTCATGCTGCCGTCCGAATATACGTCGCAGGGATCGCTTGATGATGCGGCGGCGGCGGCCAACGCGCTGGGCTGCACATACGACACAATCAGCATCGCAGGTCCGCGTGCCGCCGTGACCGAGGCGCTGGCCCCTTTGTTTGCGGGGTTGGACGCCGACCTGACCGAGGAAAACATCCAGTCCCGCATCCGCGGCCTGTTGCTGATGGCGCAGTCCAACAAATTCGGTGAGATGCTGCTGACCACGGGCAATAAATCCGAGGTCGCGGTCGGCTATGCCACGATCTATGGCGATATGGCAGGCGGCTATAATCCGATCAAGGACATGTACAAGACACGCGTGTTCGCGGCCTCCCGCTGGCGCAACGCCAACCACCGCCCGTGGATGAAAGGCCCCGCAGGCGAGGTGATACCGGTCGCGATCATCGAAAAGCCGCCATCGGCGGAACTGCGTCCCGATCAAAAGGACGAAGACAGCCTGCCACCCTACGACATCCTTGACGGTATCCTTGCAATGCTGGTCGACGCAGAGGCGTCCGTGGCAGAGTGCGTGGCGGCGGGCTATGACCGCGCAACCGTCAAACGGGTCGAGCATCTGATCTATATCAGTGAATACAAACGCTTTCAGTCCGCGCCGGGCCCGCGCCTGTCGCAGCGGGCCTTCTGGCTGGACCGGCGTTATCCGATCGTGAACCGCTGGCGCGACAAAAGCTGAACCTGTGTTATGCTGGGCCATGGCAGAGAACATGACCAAAGCGACGGCGCAATCTGTTGAAGCCTTCATCGGGGCGGTGCCACATCCTGTGCGGCGCGCCGATGCCGTGACGTTGAACCGGCTGTTTCAACAGGTAACCGGCTGGTCCCCGAAAATGTGGGGGCCAAGCATGATTGGCTACGGTTCTTACCACTACACCTATGACAGCGGGCGCGAGGGGGATTTTCTGGCGACCGGTTTCAGCCCGCGCAAAGCCAATCTGTCGATCTACATCATGCCCGGTTATGCGGACTTTGCTGCGATCCTTGCGCGGTTGGGCAAGCACAAGATCGGCAAATCCTGCCTTTATGTGAACAAGCTGGACGATATCGATCTGGTGGTCCTGCAAGAGCTGATCTGCGCAGGCCTTGATGATCTGGCGCAAAAGTGGCCCGTGACCCCCAGTTAGCCCCGCGAAACTGGACATCCCGCGCCGGTCATGGTCAAAGCCCCGCAACAGGAGACACACCCATGATCACCACCAGATTCGCCCCTTCGCCGACCGGTTGGCTGCATATCGGCAACCTGCGCGCTGCATTGTTCAACTATGCCATTGCCCGCCAGAACGGTGGCCAGTTCATCCTGCGGATCGACGATACGGATGCCGAACGCTCCAAGGACGAATATATCGCGGGCGTGAAAGAGGACCTGACGTGGCTCGGCTTTACGTGGGACAGGGTCGAACATCAGTCGGCACGCACCGACCGCTATCTGGCAGCCAAGCAAAAGCTGATTGATATGGGCCGTCTGTACGAGTGTTTCGAGACCCCGACAGAGCTGGACCTGAAGCGCAAAAAGCAATTGAACATGGGCAAGCCGCCTGTCTACGACCGCGCGGCCCTAAACCTGTCAGAGGCGGAAAAGGATACCTTGCGCGCGGAACGCGGATCGCATTGGCGGTTCAAGCTGGATCACAAGCGCATCGAATGGACCGACGGGATTATCGGCGATATTTCGATTGATGCCGCTTCTGTCAGTGATCCGGTGCTGTTCAAGAACGACGGGCAGATCCTTTACACACTGGCCTCTGTCGTGGACGACACCGAGATGGGGATCACGGATGTGGTGCGCGGATCGGACCATGTCACCAACACCGCGACCCAGATCCAGATGATCGAGGCATTGGGCGGGACCGTACCGCGCTTTGCCCACCACTCGCTTTTGACCGGCCCCCAGGGCGAGGCGCTGTCGAAGCGTCTTGGCACGCTGGCCCTGCGCGATCTGCGCAAGCAGGGCATCGCACCAGAGGCGATCCTGTCCCTGATGGCGCGTCTTGGGTCCTCTGATCCGGTCGAGCTGCGCGCGAATATCGATGAGGTCGTCGCCGGTTTTGACCTGAGCAAATTCGGCTCTGCCCCGACGAAATTCGATGCAAACGACCTGATTCCCCTGACGGCCCGTCATCTGGCGACGCTGACGGCGGCGGATGTGGCCGATGTCTTGACGTCGGCGGGTGTGCCGGATGATCTGCGTGAACCATTCTGGCAGGTTGTGCGCGACAACATCACCAATCTGGATCAGGTCGCCGACTGGTGGGCCATGTTCCGCGACGGCGCGACCCCGCTTGTCGCAGACGAGGACCGCGCCTTTATCGCCGAAGCCTTCGATCTTTTGCCGCCGCTGCCCTACCACGCCACCACCTGGAGCAGCTGGACCACAGCCGTGAAAGAGGCGACAGGTCGCAAGGGCAAAGGGTTATTCATGCCGCTGCGCAAGGCCATTACGGGGCGTGAACGCGGGCCGGAGATGGCTGATGTGATGCCGCTGCTGCAAAAACGACCAGCGCTTTAAACAAGAAATTGCTTGTGATTACGTGCCGCTACTGCGTTTTTGGGGGAACCGACCCAGCGCAGGCAACAGACTGATGAGCGACACACAAACCAAAGCACCGCAGGCTGTCTTTACCCAAGGCAGCCTGTTTGGCCATATCTCGGTGATGTCATTCACGGCGTCCATCGGGCTGATGGCGGTGTTCCTTGTCGATTTTGTCGACATGATCTTTATTTCCATGCTGGGTAAGGCCGAACTGGCCGCCGCTGTGGGGTACGCTGGCGCGATCCTGTTCTTCACGACGTCCTTCGGGATTGGCATGGCGATTGCCGCAGGGGCCCTTGTCGCCCGCGCCTTGGGCGCAGGCAACCCCGAAGAGGCGCGGCGACGCGCCACCAATGCCCTGATATACGGTGTGCTTTTCGGGGCGATTTTTGCCGCGCTTGTCTGGGCCAATCTGCATTTCTTCGCAGGCCTTCTTGGCGCGACGGACGAGACACTGGATCTGGCGGTCCATTACCTGCGGATAATCGTGCCGTCCCTGCCTTTCCTGATGGTCGGCATGATCGGCGGGGCGATCTTGCGTGCCCATGGCGACGCGCGCCGTGCGATGATGGCGACGATCTGGGGCGGGCTGGTGAATGCGGTGCTGGACCCGATCCTGATTTTCGGTCTTGATCTTGAACTGACGGGTGCTGCCATCGCAAGCGTATGCGCGCGGGTGGTCATTGCCGTTGTTGCATTGTTGCCGCTGATCCGGCACTATGGCGGCTTTGACCGGCCCACAGCCAAGAGCCTGACCGTGGATATCCGTCCCATCCTTGCCATTGCGGTGCCTGCCATTCTGACCCAACTCGCCACGCCGATCGGGCAGGCCTATGTCACCCGTGCCATGGCCGAATTCGGCGAAGAAGCTGTCGCAGGCATGGCCATTGTCGCGCGGATGACGCCTGTGGGTTTCGGGATTATCTTTGCCTTGTCCGGCGCGATTGGACCGATCATCGGACAGAACGCAGGTGCGGGCCTGAATGACAGGGTCAGTGCGGCCTTTCGCGAAGGTCTGCTATTTGCAGGGCTTGTGGTTGTTGTGGTCTCGGGGCTTTTCTTTCTGGCGCGCCCGGGCATCCAGTTTCTGTTCCAACTGGAAGACGGGATCGCACTGACGCTTGTCTTCCTGTTTGCGGGGCCTTTGTCGCTGATGTTCTTCTTTAACGGCGTGATCTTTGTGGCGAATGCCGCGTTCAACAATCTGGGGCATCCGTTCTATTCGACCATCGTGAACTGGGGGCGGCATACGCTGGGGACTATTCCTTTTGTCATGGTCGGGGCCGCTTGGTTCGGTGCACCGGGTGTGCTGATCGGGCAATATGTCGGCGGGGCGGTTTTTGCGATCTTCGCGATCATTCTGGCCCGCAGGGTCATCGCCCAACAGTATCAGGACGCCCCCCCGTCAGAGCCCTTTGCCCGTCAGGCCCGTCTGTTCAGTCTTCTGCATCACCGCCGCTAGATAAGCATCCACAAGGGCGGTTTCATCGGCAGTCAGGCGTTGGTGGCGTGGATAAACCGGATCGGCACGATCATTCAGGATAGGGGTGTTCCAACCGTCTGTGGTGTCGAAAAAGTGCTGCACGCCGGCCTCTCCGAAGACCTGCAGATAGCCCTGCACGACCACATCAATATAGCTCAGCAAAATCGGATGGTCTGCCGTCGCCGCGATGTGCCGGGGTTCGACTTGATAAACGGCGGTTTGCAGGGCGGGGTTGTCATGGGTGACCAGATCGCTGACGTCATGGCGCCGGTAAGCGGCCTCGCGCTGGTCAAGCGCTTTCCAGTCGGTATCGGGGACGCGGGCAACCAGACCCTGCAAGGTTGTCGTACTGTCCGGTTCGACGGACAGATAAGCCACCTTGCGCAATGTTGTGCCGCGCCACACCCGCCGCCAGCCCGTCAGACGCGCAGGGCGCGGATCGCCATAGGTATGGGTCGCGCAGTTCACCAGACTGCCGTAGCCGAAAAAGCCAAGCTGCCTCATTCGCGCGCCCGCAAGACTTGGGCCGGCTTTGCAGACATGGGCCGCCATGCAAAGGCCAGCCCTGCAAGCGTTGATGCCGCGATACCGCCGCCAATGATCAGCAATGCATTGCCCCAGATCACGACATAGTCGGTTTCCATGATAAAGGTCGAAACAGCCCAGCCGCCCAGAATACCGGCCCCCAACGCGACCGTGCCCGCAGCAAAGCCAAGGATGGCCGCGCGCAGGGTAAAGCTGGCAATGATCCGGTGTCTTTGCGCGCCCAAGGTCTTCAGAACGGCGGATTCGAACGTGCGCGCACGCTCGCCTGCTGCTGCCGCCCCGATCAGCACCAGAAAACCGGTGACCAGCGTGATCAGCGCACCATAGCGCGTGGCCGCCGAAATCCCGCCCACCAGTTCGATCACCTGATCGATTGCATCGCGGATGCGGATCGCGGTGATATTGGGATAGGCCGTGGCAAGGTCGCGCAGGATCGCCGCTTCGGCGGATTCTTCGGCATAGACTGTGGAAATCCAGCTGTGCGGCGCACCCGCCAGTGCCGCTTGGTTCATGGCCAGCACGAAGCCGATGCCTGCGTCCTCCCAACTGACATTGCGGAAACTAGTGACTTCTGCGGTGATGTCGCGGCCAAGTACATTGACCGTCATCATATCGCCAAGCTGCAGCCCTATCTCGGCGGCTTCTTCGGCAGCAAAGCTGATCTGCGGCGGGCCGTCATAGCCTTGGGGCCACCACTGACCTGCCGTCACTTCTGTCCCTTCGGGTTGTGCGTCCGTATAGGTGATCCCCCGATCACCCTGCACGACCCAGTGGTCGCCTGCGACCTCGGCGGCGGGGCGTCCATTGATCTGGGTAATGATCCCGCGCAGCATGGGCGCGGTGTCAACGCGGCTGACGGCGGCGTCATTGTCCAGTCGTTCCTGAAAGCCGTCGATCTGGTCGGGCTGGATGTCGACGAAGAAATAGCTTGGCGCGACCTCTGGCAGATCGTTCGCGAATGAGTTGCGCAAATTGCCGTCGATCTGGCCCACTGCAGCCAATACTGTCAGCCCGAGGCCCAGCGACAGTACGACCGACGTGGCTTCGCCCCCGCGCGCGCCGATGGCGCCCAAGGCCAGACGCAGGGCAGGGCGGCCGCGGGCGGGTTTGCGCAGGCGGCGGGCGATCCAGCGGATCAGCACCGCAGCAAGGACCAGAATGCCAAGCGCCCCTGCAATGCCGCCAGCGGTCCAGAGCGTCAGAAAGACTGTGCCCGAAAACCAGATTGCCGCCCCGACAAGCAGTGCCAGCAAAACCGCGACAGCCACCAGATATCTGACAGGCGGCAGCACAGCAGAGGCCGAAAACGCATCACGAAACAAAGTGGCCGCGCGGATATCTTCGGTTTTGGCTAGCGGCCAGAGCGTGAACACCAAGGCCGCCAGAATGCCGTAGACTGCCGCCTCGAGCAATGGGGCGGGATAAACGGTGAAGACGGCCGGAATGGGCAGGCGTGCCTCGATCAACGGGGCGAAAAGCACGGGCAGACCTGCGCCAAGGATCAGGCCCAAGGCCACGCCGACAATCGTCAATGCGCCAACCTGAAGAAAGTAGGTCTGAAAGACTATGGCGCGGGTCGCGCCAAGGGTTTTCAGCGTGGCGATGACGCCTGTTTTGCCCGCAAGATAGGCCCGCACAGCCGCAGAGACCCCGACGCCACCCACGGCTAACCCCGACAGGCCGACAAGGATCAGAAAGGCGCCGATCCGGTCCACAAACCTTGCAACACCGCCCGCCCCGCGGCGGCTGTCACGCCAGCGCAAACCGCTATCGCTGAACTGGCTTTCGGCGGTGGTCTTGAGCGTCTCAAGATCGGCACCGGCTGGCAGATCAAGCCGGTATTGCGTGGAAAAAAGCGCACCTTCCATCAGCAAACCGGAGTTTTGCAGATCATCGGTCAGCACAATCGTGCGCGGTCCCAAGCCAAAGCCGCCAGCGGCATTGTCGGGATACCGGTCAAGGATCGCGCGCAGGGTGAAATCCTGATCCCCAAGGCGGAAACGATCACCCGATACCAGCCCCAGCCGGTCGGCCAGCACACGTTCCATCACACCGCCTTTGTCGGCCAGTGCGGCGTTCAGCGGCATGGGCGGATCAAGTTGCACCGCGCCGATCAGGGGGTAAAGGTCATCAACCGCGCGGATCTGCGTCAGTCCGCGTTCCGTCTCACCGTCACGTTCCACCACCACCATCGAGCGGAAATCGACCGTCTCTGACACCTGATCGGCAATTTCCGTCAGGAACGCCAGTTCATCTGCGCGGGCAAAGCGGTAGGTGAATTCAACCTCGGCATCGCCACCAAGCAAGGCCGCGCCATCGCGTTTCAGGCCGGCCTCGATCCCTGCGCGGACTGTACCCACTGCGGCAATGGCCGCGACACCAAGGGCAAGGCAGGCCAGAAACACGCGAAAACCGCGCAGGCCGCCGCGCAATTCGCGCAGGGCAAAACGGTACGCAACTGTCAGGTTCATTCTGCGGCCTTGGCCTGTGGCCCCTCGATCCGTCCGTCACGCAGGCGGATCACGCGGTCGCACCGTGCGGCCAGTTCGTTGGAATGGGTGACCATGATCAGGGTCGCGCCGTGCCGGTCGCGCAGATCGAAAAGCATTTCAATAATGGCCTGCCCGTTGGTTTCATCCAGATTGCCGGTGGGTTCATCCGCCAGCAAAAGACGCGGACGTGGGGCAGAGGCACGGGCAAGGGCGACGCGTTGCTGTTCGCCGCCGGACATCTGGCTGGGGTAATGATCGATGCGGTCGCCAAGACCAACGGCGCGCAGTTCCGCCTCGGCGCGGTCAAAGGCGTCACGCGCACCGGCCAGTTCCAGCGGGGTCGCCACATTTTCAAGCGCGGTCATTGTGGGGATCAGGTGGAAAGATTGGAAAACCACCCCCATATTATCCCTACGAAAGAGGGCAAGCTGGTCTTCGTTCATTGTCGTCAGGTCATGGCCCAGTGCCATGACGCTGCCGCCGGTGGCCTGTTCCAGCCCGCCCATCACCATAAGGAGCGATGATTTGCCTGACCCGCTTGGTCCGACCAGTCCCAAAGTTTCACCTGCTGCGACATCAAGCGAGATGTCGTGCAAGATGTCGACGGGACCTGCGTTACCGTCCAGCGAGAGCCGGGCGTTGGCGATGGTCAGGACAGGTGCGGTCATGGGTGCAGCCTTTGGTTGCTTGTCGTCCTTTGGATATGGGGCCGTTTCGCGCATCAGCAAGTTGGCGGGGGTGGTTTTCATCGCTGGCGGGATGGCACATGCCGAAACCGTGACCGTTGCCGCCTTGGGTGACAGTCTGACGGCAGGTTACGGGTTGGCGCAGGGTGACGGTTTTGTGCCGCAACTAGAGGGCTGGCTGCGGGCCGCAGGCGCGAATGTGGACGTGATGAATGCAGGCGTGTCCGGCGATACCACTGCAGGCGGGCGCAGCCGCGTCGCTTGGACCCTGACGCCAGAGGTGGACGCGATGATCGTGGCCTTGGGCGGCAATGACTTTCTGCGGGGCATTGATCCCGCGGTGAGCCGTGCCAACCTTGATGCGATACTGGCCGCTGGGGATGAAGCCGGTGTCGAGATGCTTTTGGTCGGCCTGTCGGTCGGCAGCAACTACGGGCTGGACTACAAACAACAGTTCGAAGGCATCTATACCGATCTGGCCGCGAAATATGACGTGCCGCTGTTTGCGGATTTTGCGTCGGCTTTGCGAGCGGCGTCGGACACACAGGAACAGATGGCCGCGTTTCTTCAGGCCGATGGGCTACACCCGAACCCGCAGGGCGTTGCGATGATCGTGGATGCGATCGGCCCGAGCGTGCTGGAGTTGATCTCACAAGTTGAATGAGCGCAAAAAAAGGGGCGCCCGTCAGGACGCCCGCATCAAGGTCGTATTTTGGGGATTAATCCGCAAGGACCAGGTTGATCGCGCTTTCGCGCCCATCACGGCCCGCTTCAATATCGAAGGTCACTTTTTGATCGTCTTTCAGTCCGGTCAGACCGGACCGTTCAACTGCGGAAATGTGGACAAATACGTCTTTTGATCCACCATCGGGGGCAATGAAACCATAGCCTTTGGTGGCGTTGAACCATTTGACAGTGCCTGAAGCCATGTCGCTATTCCTTTATCTATGCCACTCGCGGAAGTGCAGTGGCGTGGCTCGGTAGAACGTGATCGCAGACTGAGCCGGAAAGGTAACAGTGGTCGATAAGTCAACGTTGCCCGAAAACTATGACACAATCCTGACAAATTTCAAGGAAGCGTCAATGCGACAGCGTACGCTGCTATAATGCCTTGAAATAGCGCGCAAAATGCGCGCTATCCCGAGTTTTTGCTTATGCGAGTGCGAGGTTGATCGCAGATTCGCGGCCGTCACGGCCTGCTTCTACGTCAAATGTCACTTTCTGGTCGTCCTGAAGGCCGGTCAGACCTGAACGCTCTACTGCAGAGATGTGAACGAAGATGTCCTTCGCGCCACCCTCAGGTGCGATAAAGCCGTAGCCTTTAGTTGTGTTGAACCATTTCACGGTGCCATTAGCCATCGTGTTCTTCCTTTATGTCAATGTTGCCCGCGACGGTGCGGCAACTTGGCGGCGTCAGTGCAAGATCGAGAGACTGTGGCCGTTTTGGAGAACAGTGGGTCGAGTTGGTAACGTGCAAGTCTCATATGGGGCTTTGTGGTGGAAATTACAAGTAATAGTTTTCCAACGATGCGTATGAGCGGATTTGCGACGGACCAGAGCGGGTGGATTATCAGCCCGATGTCTGCGTTATGTCTGCCTGTGTAAGGCGTCGGAAAGAAAACCCGCCAAAGCACCAAGCGATGGCGGGTTTAAATACATTATCACCGTGAGATGCTGGCGGAACTAGCGCACGAATTTCTTGTGCTTCATCCGCTTGGGCTCAAGCGCATCCGCGCCCAGCCGTGACTTTTTGTCTTCCTCGTAGTCAGTAAAGGCACCTTGGAACCACTCGACATGGGCGTCGCCTTCAAAGGCCAGAATATGCGTGCAAATCCGGTCAAGGAAGAAACGGTCGTGGCTGATGACCACCGCGCAGCCTGCAAAATCGACAAGTGCGTCTTCGAGAGCGCGCAGGGTTTCCACGTCCAGATCGTTGGTCGGTTCGTCCAACAGCAGGACGTTGCCACCTGATTTCAGCAGTTTGGCCATATGCACGCGGTTTCGCTCACCACCTGACAAAAGACCGACCTTTTTCTGTTGATCGCCACCTTTGAAGTTGAAAGCAGAACAATAGGCGCGTGAATTCATGGACGCATCGCCCAGTTCGATGATCTCGGCACCGCCGCTGATTTCTTCCCAGACGGTGCTGTCGGGGCTCAGTGCATCGCGGGATTGATCCACGTAGGACAGTTTAACAGTCTCGCCGAAGGTGACAGACCCGTCATCGGGTTCGGCCTGCCCTGTCAGCATGGAAAACAGCGTGGATTTACCAGCACCGTTGGGGCCGATCACACCGACAATGCCGCCTGGCGGGAGATCAAAGGTCAGGCCCTCGATCAAAAGTTTGTCGCCCATGGCCTTTTTCAGGCCATCCACTTCGATCACCTTGGACCCAAGACGGGGGCCGTTGGGGATGATGATCTGGGCGCGGCCCATCTTTTCACGCTCGGACTGGCCAGCCATTTCGTTATAGGCCGCGATCCGCGCCTTGGATTTGGCCTGCCGCGCCTTGGCGCCTTGCCGCATCCATTCCAATTCGCGCGCCAGTGTGCGTTGCTTGGATTTGTCGTCTTTTGCCTCACGCTCAAGCCGCTTGGCCTTGGCCTCCAGCCAGCTTGAATAGTTGCCTTCGTGCGGAATGCCTGACCCGCGGTCCAGCTCCAGAATCCAGCCCGTGATCGCATCAAGGAAATAGCGGTCGTGGGTGACGATCAGGATCGTGCCTTTGTAGTCGATCAGGTGCTGTTGCAGCCATGCGATTGTTTCTGCGTCAAGGTGGTTGGTCGGTTCGTCCAACAGCAGCATGTCGGGCGCGTCCAGCAGCAGCTGGCACAGCGCCACACGGCGCTTTTCACCGCCCGAAAGAGTCGTCACATCAGCGTCGTCAGGGGGGCAGCGCAGGGCCTCCATGCTGATGTCGATCTGCGCGTCCAGATCCCACAGGTTCTGGCTGTCGATCTGGTCCTGAAGCTGCGCCATTTCGTCGGCGGTTTCTTCGGAATAGTTCATCGCCACTTCGTTGTAGCGATCAAGGATGGCCTTTTTGTCGGCGACACCCAGCATCACGTTTTCGCGGACTGTCAGGTTTGGATCAAGCTCGGGTTCCTGGGGCAGGTAACCGACGCGCGCGCCCTCGGCGGCCCATGCTTCACCGGCAAAGTCCTTGTCCTGACCTGCCATGATCCGCATCAGCGTTGATTTACCGGTGCCGTTCACACCGACCACGCCGATCTTGACGCCGGGCAAAAAGTTCAGGCGGATGTTTTCAAAGACTTTTTTCCCGCCGGGATAGGTTTTCGACACGCCGTCCATGAAATAGACGAATTGATTGGCTGCCATTGGTGGACGCTCCGCTTGGATTGGGATTTTGCCTTAGATAGCGATGCGAAGCCGCGGGGGGAAGGGGCAGGGCGTTAAACTGTGATCCGCATGCCGTCTTTGCCCAAGAAAAGCGGGCCGTCCCAATGGGTCCGCACCGCGTCGGTCCAGTGCCGGTCGGTGAAATCGGGGTCGCCGTCGGGGACAAAGTGGTTCAGCGCCAGCTGTTTCACACCGGCGTCGCGAGCGATGCGTCCCACATCCTGCGCGTCTGTATGGCTGCGCAGAATATGGGTGCGCAGACGTGCGTCACCATTGGTCATGCGCGCGCAAAGCGCTTCGACACCGTCACGCAGCATGGCTTCGTGCACTAGCAAATCCGCGCCTTTGGCAAAGGGCGCCATTTCGTCCATATAGGCAGTGTCACCTGACAGGACGACGCTGGCGTCCGGCACGTCAAAACGCAGGGCAAAGCTGTCGGTAATGGGGGGATGTACGTTGCGCATCGTGTGCAGGGTGATGCCGTCCAGTTCATGCCGGTCCTGAATGATCTGGATGTCGGCAAGGCTGGCAAAATCACAGCGCCCCTCGTCCCGTTGGCGCAGTTCGATATCAAAGGCCATGCATTGCCGGAAACCGGCCCAGTAGGCGTCCAGCCCCTTGGGACCGATCACAGGGATCGGCCGGTTCAGGCCCGCAGTCCATGCTGTGTGAAACAAAGGACCCAGTTCCAGATAGTGATCCG
>JBFEQR010000028.1:0-11088 GCA_041549425.1 Yoonia sp.
CCTGCACCGCGCGGGCGGCATCATTTGCCGCAGCAAGGACCGCGTTGAGGTTTTCAACCGCACCGCCTGCATTCACCTGTGCCAGTACATCGCGCATCTCGTCCAATGCGCCATTCAGCGATGCGGGCAGGGCGGCGGTGTCGGCATCGCCGATAAAGGTTTCGATCACACGCAGCGTATCTGTGGCCGACGCGATCAGCGCCTCGAACTCAAGGCTATTGGCCCGTGCGGTCAACTGTTGGATATCGGCCGTAATCTGGGGCAGGTTGCGCGTTGCCGCTTCGATGTTGGCGGCGGCCTTGGTGGCGGTTTCCAGCGCAAGGTCAAGATCGCCAATCAGATCGACGTCATTGGCCTGACTGATCAACCTGTCAAGATCACCAATCACGGCGCGCAATTCTTGCGGGACGGCCTGCAACGCTTCGGATGCGACCAGTGCGCGGGTCTCATCGGCAAGCGCGACCAAAGCCTCGGGCGTGCCGCGTGTGAATTCGTCATTTGCCAGCCGCTCAAGACTGTCCATCAGGTCGATGGCACCGTCCATCAGTTCTTCGACGGGCAGGGCATTGATCCGCGCCAACACGTCTTCGGCGGTGGCGGCGACATCGGCGATCTGGGATTCTGTGGTTGGAATAACGGGGTATTCGCCGGATGTGAGGTTCACAATGGCGGGCAGGGCATCCTCAAGCGTGACCAGTTCCACAACCAGCGTACCGGCCAGAATGTTGCCGGTGACCATGCGCGCCCGCAGTCCTCTGGTGACAAGATCGGACAGCAGTGCCAAAGCGTCTTCCGCCGTCGCACCTGACGCCATGCCAAGCCGCGAAGGTTCAATCGCAAGCACGGCTTGCAGGCGCACAAGGGCGTTTTCCCCTTCGCCGACGACAATCGCGTTCAAATCGCTGACCTCACCGACGCGGATACCTTGCAGGCGCACCTCTGATCCGACGGTCAGCCCGCTAACCGATTGTTCGAACAGAACCGCCACTTCAAGGACTTCGGCATTGGGATCGACGAAAAGACTGTCCCGCGCCGATTGCCTGTCTGCGAAAATATCGAAACGGTGGCCTTCGCTGATCGGCTCTCCGCCGGAAACCACGGTGTCAAAGGCGATCCCCCCCTCGATCAAGGACGCAAGCGAGCTGACGTCAAGCGACACGCCATTGGCCCCCAATGACACGCTGAAGCCTGAGGTGTCCCAAAACCGCGTGCTGGTGGTGATGCGCCTGTCGTAGGGGCTTTCGATAAAGGCATCCACGATGACCTGACGGCCATCGAATGACAGCTGCGGCTCTTCCAGATAGCCGACCTGAATGCCCTTGTGCAGCACAGGCGCGCCGGCGGCGATGCTGCCGCCATCATCGGCACGCAACACGATGCGCGTGCCGCGCTGGTTGGCACGTATCAGGTTGGGGCTTTCATGGCCGGTAAATTCGGTTTGCGCCACATCGGCTTCGGTGTCCCAGTTGCCTTCGATGAAAACACCTGACAACACGGTTTCAAGCCCTGTGATGCCGCGCACGGAAACATCGGGGCGCACCACCCAGAATTGTGCATCGTCATCCAGATAGGGGGCGACGGTGTTGTCGATGCGCACATGGACCAGAACCTCTGCCAACCCGGGCGAGAATTCGACCTCCTCGACCTCGCCCACGGTCACATCGCGGTATTTGATCTCTGTCTCGCCTGCGGAAATGCCTGCGGCATTTTCAAAGCTGATGGTAATCAGGGTGCCGCGTTCGGCATAGTTCTGCCATGCCGCCCAAAGCGAAATCGCCAAAGCCAGCAGCGGCACCAGCCAGACAATCGACAAGCGCCGCACAACACTTTGTTTGGCGGGCCGGATATCAAGCGGCGCGGGGCCATTGGATTGCGTGTCAGTCATTGCGGTGTCCTGTCTGCGTCCCAAATCAGCCGGGAGTCAAAGGCCTGCGCCGAAAGCATCGTAAAAATAACCGATAAGGCAAAGCTCATGGCTGCAATACCGGGATTGATCGTAGCAATGGTATCGAGTTGCACCAGTGCCGACAGGATTGCAACGACAAAGACGTCGATCATCGACCAGCGCCCGATGAATTCGACAACCTCATAGGCCTTGTGCCTTGCGTGCTGATTGTCGCGCGACTGCCGTTGCACGCTGACCGCAAGATAGATGATCGCAATGAACTTGCCCACGGGGATCATCACCGAGGCGGCAAAGACAATGGTCGCAATCCCCCAAGAGCCATGCTCGAACAATTCGACCACACCGCCGATGATCGTGCTTTCCGAACGTTCAACCAGCGTCGATGTCAAAAGCATCGGGTAAAGATTGGCCGGTATATAGGCGATCATCCCCGCAATCAGCCACGCCCAGACCTTTTGCAGGCTTTGGTCGTCACGGCTGCGCAACGGGCCTGCACAGCGCTCACATGTGGCGGTACCCAGCGCGTGCACCTGCCCACAGCGTTGACACGCCACCAGCCCCGCATCGCGGGCCGAAATCAGACCTTGGCTGTGTCCAGCGCTTCCCAAATCGAATACCTGCAAATCAGTTGATCTTTCAAAACGGTGATCACTACCACACCGGCAAAGGCCCAGAACGCGGGGCCGATCGTCACGGCGGCAAGGCCTGCCACCTTGATCAGGGCCACGGTGACGCCAACGATGAAAATTTCCGCCATGCTCCATGGCCGCAAGCGTTCGGCAAGACCAAAGGCCTTGCGCGCGCCTGCACGGGGTTCTTTGTCGCGCACCAAGGGGCCAAGTGCGTAAATCAGTGCTGCCAGCCGCATCAGGGGTATCACGATAATGAAAAAGGCTACCGCGACGGCAAGCGGAAAGGCATAGCCGTCATTGAAGGCCAGCACCGCGTCAATGACCGACGTGGCATTGCGCAGCCCGCCTTCGTCCAGCGTCAGAAACGGAAAGCTGATCGCGGCAATCATAAGGACAAAGGCTGTCAGTGCTAGGCTGAGGATACGCGCCATTGCTGCCGGTTGCGACGTCATCAACACGATGCCGCAGCGCTGGCAATAGGCGCGGGCACCGTCGGGCAGATCCTGCGCACGGTGCAGCGTGTCGCACTGCGGGCAGGCGATCAGATCGTCCAAAGAAGGAAGGGATGCGGCCAAGTGACGTTCTGCTCCTGTGTCGGGGGTCTTGCCCCTCACGTGTTGCGACGTTATCGCGTCATGCAGTGATATGCTACGCTCCGGTCTGCGACAACTCAACTTCGCGAGAGAACACAATGACAAAGACGATTTTCCCGCCGCGCCCCGCCGTGATAGTGCCTGTGCAGGGCAAAGCCGATTTTCCGGTCGGGCGCATCTTCTGCGTCGGGCGCAATTATGCCGATCACGCCGCCGAAATGGGCCATGCCGTTGATCGTGAGGCACCGTTCTATTTCACCAAATCGGCCTATTCGGTTTTGCTGTCGGGCCATCATATGCCTTACCCGCCGCGCACTGCCGATTTGCACCACGAGATGGAACTGGTCGTGGCCATCGGTGCCCAAGCCAAGGACATCCCGCAAGATCAGGCGATGAGCGTCGTTTTCGGCTATGGTTGCGGTCTGGATATGACCCGCCGTGACCTGCAAGCCGCCGCCAAGGAAAAGCGGCGACCTTGGGACACAGGCAAGGATTTTGATAATGCCGCCATTCTGGCAGCCCTTACCCCCAAACAGGACCACGATGACATTGGTGATCTGGCGATTGAACTGACTGTGAACGGTGAACGCCGCCAGCAGGCCAGATTGTCCGATATGGTCTGGTCCATTCCTGAAATCATCGCCGATCTGTCGACCCTTTATACCCTTCACGCGGGTGATCTGATCATGACAGGCACACCTGCCGGCGTCGGTCCGGTCGTGCCCGGTGACGTATTACGCGGCACAATTGGCGATTTCGCCCCTGTCGAGACGCAGATAATCTGATTTACTGCCGCCAACGCATCACAACGCCGCCCCGCAGGAGGCCCGCCATGACATTCCCCCGCCGCATTTTGCCAGCTTTGCTGGCCGCATTGTGCCTTTCCACCGCCGTAGCCGCGCAAGAGGTGACACTGCGTCTGCATCAGTTCCTGCCTGCACAGGCCAACGTTCCCGCGCATATCCTTGATGTCTGGGCCGACCGGGTCGAGGCCGACAGCAACGGGCGGATCAAGATCGACCGCTTTGCATCCATGCAGCTTGGCGGCACGCCGCCGCAACTGATCGATCAGGCGATTGACGGTGTGGCTGATATCGTCTGGACGGTTGCAGGCTATACCCCCGGCCGTTTTCCGCAGTTGGAGGTGTTCGAGCTGCCCTTCATCTCGCCCGATGCCGAAGCAACGTCGCGCGCCTATTGGGAACTGGCCGAGGCGCGGATGATGGATACGGATTTCGCCGACTTCAAACCACTGGGGCTTTGGGTCCATGGGCCCGGTGTGATCCACGCAAACCGCCCCGTGACAGATGTGGCCGACCTGCGCGGGCTGAAACTGCGCGCACCATCGCGCACAACCACGACGATGTTCACCCAATTGGGTGCCACGTCTGTGGGAATGCCGGTGCCAGCGGTTCCTGAATCGCTGGCGCGGGGTGTGATCGACGGGGCCGTGATCCCGTGGGAGGTCGTGCCGGCGCTGAAGGTGCAGGAACTGGTCACCTACCACACAGAGTTCCCCGGAAACGGGCTTTATACGCTGGCCTTTATCATGGCGATGAACCAAGGCGCCTATGACGCGCTGCCTGCCGATCTGCAGGCGGTGATTGATGCCAACTCCGGTCTTGAATTCTCGGCCTTTGCGGGGCGGGTGCAGCAGGACTATGACGCACCGGGTCGCGCATTGGCGTCCGCGCGTGGCAATAAGATCATCACGCTGGATGACACCCAAGTCGCCGCGTGGCGCGCCGCCAGTCAGAGCACCATCGACAACTGGATCGCCGAAACCACGGCGGCAGGTCTGGATGGCCAAGGCATCTATGACGACGCGGTCGCCCTGATCGCCAAACACAGCGCCGACAACTAGGGGCCGGATTTTGCTGCACCGCGCCATCACCTTTCTGGCAAACGCAATGGCGTTGCTGGGCGGGCTTGTGCTTTGCGCACTGGTTGCGATGGTCTGCCTCAGCATCGGCGGGCGCGAACTTGGCGATCTGGCGTTCTCTGGCGCACTGGGCCGTTTCGGAGAGTGGCTGCTTGATCTGGGCGTCGGCCCGATTCTGGGTGATTTCGAACTGGTCGAGGCAGGCGTGGCCTTTGCCATCTTCGCCTTCTTGCCCCTGACCCAGCTTAGCGGGGCACATGCCCATGTTGACGTCTTTACGCGTGCGATGGGCCCGCAAGTGAACCGTGCTTTGGCCACCTTCTGGAGCGTGGTGATGGCGGTGATCATTGTCCTGATCACGTGGCGGCTGTTTGCGGGAATGCAGGACAAGATGCGTTACAACGAGACGACGTTCCTGATCCAGTTCCCGATCTGGTGGGCCTACGCCGCCTGTCTTGTGGCCGCCATCAGCGCAAGCATCGTCAGCCTGTATTGCGCCGCCATGCGCCTGACGGGACAGCGCACGATATGAGCGATCTTGCCCTTGGTTATCTATCCTTTCCGCTGCTGCTGGCGCTGATTTTCCTGCGCGCGCCCATTGGTCTTGCCATGCTGTTGTGCGGGATCGGCGGGCTGTGGCTGGCCACCGACGGGACGACCGTTTTCATGGCGCGGCTGAAATCAGAGGTGTTCTCGACGTTTTCAAGCTACAACCTGTCGATCATTCCGATGTTCTTGCTGATGGGGCAGTTCGCCACCTATTCGGGCATGTCGCGATCCCTGTTCAAAGCGGCAGAGGCTTGGCTGGGCCACCGCAAAGGGGGCATGGCGATGGCATCGGTCGGCGCTTGCGCGGGGTTCGGGGCGATCTGCGGGTCGTCGCTGGCCACCGCCGCCACGATGAGCAAGGTCGCCCTGCCGGAATTGCGCAAATACGGCTATTCCGGCGGGTTCTCGACGGCGACACTGGCGGCAGGGGGGACCTTGGGCATCCTGATCCCGCCATCTGTGATCCTTGTGCTCTATGCGATCCTGACCGAACAGAATATCGCCAAGCTTTTCGCCGCAGCCTTTATCCCCGGCATCCTCGCGGCGGTGGGATATATGATCACGATTGCGATTTACGTGCGCATCTATCCCGATCAGGCAGGCGTGAAGGCGCGCCTGCCTTATGCTGCGCGGATCAAGGCATTGGGGGCTGTCTGGCCGGTCCTGATTGTGTTCGGGCTGGTTGTCGGTGGCATCTACAATGGATGGTTCACGCCCACCGAAGGGGCGGCGGTCGGTGCCATGGGGACCGGTTTGATCGCGTTTTTTGCAGGTTCTCTGAACTGGCAGGTCTTCCGCCAAAGCATCTATGAAACCGCCACCGGTACCGGCATGATCTTTTTCATCGTGCTGGGGGCGGGCTTCTACAATGGATTTCTGGCGGTGACGCAGGTGCCGCAGGAGCTGTCGACTTTTGGGACCGAGCAGGGCTTCAGCCCGTGGATGGTGATGGTGCTGATCCTTGTCTTCTACCTGATCCTTGGCTGCCTGATGGACAGCCTGTCGATGATCCTGCTGACAGTGCCGATCTTCTGGCCGGTGATATCCGGCCTTGATTTCGGCATGACGACAGAGGAACTGGCGATCTGGTTCGGGATCATGGTGCTGATCGTCGTCGAGGTGGGACTGATCACCCCGCCAGTGGGCATGAACCTGTTCATCATCAACAGCATGGACAAGGAAACGCCAATGACAGCGACCTACAAAGCGGTGCTGTTCTTTGTGGGATCAGATGTGGTGCGGGTGTTCATCCTGCTGATGTTCCCCGCGATCACATTGGTCTTTGTCTAGGAATTCCGCGCCGGCTGACCGTTGAGGTTGAAATCGCAAGGCAGCGCCTTGTCGATCACGCGCTGGGCGTTGGGGATGTCGTTGCCTTCGGCCCGCCGCGTGGCGATGGTGGAGGAATGGTTGAGGCTAAGCCAGCGCTGGATCAACCGCGCACGCAGTTCCGGCATCGGCACATCGACCCGCACAGAGACATCCCACAGCGGGGCCAGATCGCGCCACGGCGCTTCGTCGAACATCAGATAATTGCCCTCGACAATCACCACACGGGCGGCGGCAGGCACGGCAACAGCACCGGCAATGGCCAGATCGCGGGTGCGGTCAAAGACGGGGGCAAAGACCTCGTCCCCTGATTTCAGCGCACGCACCAACCGCAGGAAACCGGGTGCATCAAAGGTTTCCGGTGCCCCTTTACGGGCGCGCAAACCGCGTGCATCCAAAATCCCGTTATCAAGATGGAACCCGTCCATGGGCACGACGACCGTTTTGCGCCCTTGCGCGTTCAGCCTGCGCGCCAACTCTGACGCCAGCGTCGATTTTCCGCTGCCTGGTGCGCCGGCAATGCCGACAAGATAACGGTTACTGTCTTGGGCCAAGACATGCTCGGCCAAGGTGTTCACATGGTTGGTCAATGTCGACACGATGGTATCATCCTGTATCTGCGAGGGCTTACGCCCCTCTTGCCGTCGAGTTTAACCGCATAACGCGCGGCATGCGACCGGTTTCTGCAAAGATGCTGCGCGCACCATGTTATTTGTCGGACCGGTGGCAAAACCCGCGTGTTTCGCCTAGTTTTCCCGCAAGGCACCGAAACGGCATTGGAAACCGGATGCAGACGATCAAACGGATATGGCGCATTCTACGCGTTGTCTGGACGACTGCGGGTGACAAGCATCTTGGCTTGATCGCGGCGGGTGTGGCGTTTTTCGGCATGTTCGGCATTTTTCCCGGCATTGCGGCGGTGATTGCGATCTTCGGTCTGCTGTCCGATCCGGTGATCATCGCGGAACAACTGGCCCTGATGGAGGGGATCATTCCCCCCGATGCCTACAACCTGATCGCTTCACAAGTGTTCCGACTGGCTGCTGCCCCGTCGCAGGCTTTGGGCTGGGCCACGTTTCTGTCGATCATGCTTGCGCTGTGGTCGTGCCGTGCAGGGGTGGGGGCGTTGATTGGCGGGTTGAATGCGATTGCCGGAGAACGCACACGCAACAGCCTGTGGCAGGTCGTTGTCGCGCTGTTGCTAACGGTCGCGCTTGTCTTGCTGGCCATTGTTGCAATGACCGTGGTGGTGATCGTGCCGATCGGTCTGGCCTTCATTCCGGTCGCCAATTCCACGGCATGGGTGCTTGAGGGCATCCGCTGGTTGATCGCGCTCGGCGTGTTGTTGACGGGGCTCAGCCTGCTGTACCGCTTTGGCCCTGCACGCATCGGCGGGCGCGGGCGCTGGATCACCGTGGGTGCGGTTGTCGTTGTCATCCTCTGGGTCGCGGCTTCGGCGGGGTTGTCGTTTTATCTGACAAACTTTGGCAGCTACAACGAAGTCTACGGCTCGATCGGGGCGGTAATCGGTCTTTTGCTGTGGCTTTACGTCAGCGCCTATCTGATCCTGCTGGGGGCTGCGCTGAATGTTGCGGTGCATGGCGAAGGCGCACCACCGGCTGCGACCGGTGACACGGCATTTCTGGAGTAACGGTCAGGTCACCCGCGCCACCTGTTTGTAGACCGGATCATCCCAAAGGCGGTTGTCCATTACATCGGCGATCACGTTCACGGCCGCAGTCACATCGTCGGCGTCGATGAACAGGGGGCAAAAGCCGAAGCGCATGATGTCGGGCGCGCGGAAATCACCGATCACATTGCGCGCGATACAGGCCTGCATCGCGGCGTAGCCGTTCTCAAACGCAAATGACACCTGACTGCCGCGTTTGCCCGCATCGCGCGGACTGGCCAACGTTAGCATGGGGCAACGCGCCTCGACCCCTGCGATGAACTGTTCGGTCAGCGCGATAGAGGCCGTGCGCAATGCTTTCATATCCACGCGGTCCCAGATATCCAGCGCTGCATCCAATGCGGCCAGTTGCAGCACGGGCGGCGTGCCAACGCGCATCCGCTCGATCCCTGTGCCGGGGCGGTAGTCCAGATCAAAGGCAAAGGGGGCCTCGTGGCCCAGCCATCCTGACAGGGCCGGTTGGCAGCTGTCGATATGGCGCGGGGCTACATAGATGAACGCTGGCGCGCCGGGCCCTGCGTTGAGGTATTTATAGGTGCAGCCGACGGCGAAATCTGCGTTGCAGCCTTGCAGGTCAACCGCCATCGCACCTGCGGTATGGGCCAGATCCCAAACCGTGACAGCACCGGCGGCATGGGCCTTGGCCGTCAGGGCCTTCATGTCATGCAGCCGCCCTGTGCGGTAATCGACCTGGGTCAGCATCAGCACGGCCAGATCGTCATTGATGTGATCGGCGACCTCTTCAGGGGCGACGATGCGCAATTCGTGCCCGCGACCCAGCGATTTGATCAGCCCTTCGGCCATATAGATATCAGAAGGGAAATTGCCGCTGTCGGTAACGATCACCTTGCGGTCCGGCACCAGATCAATCGCCGCAGCCAGCGCCTGATAAACCTTGATTGACAGGGTGTCGCCCAGCACAACGTGGCCCGCCTCTGCCCCGATCAGGCGTCCGATGCGGTCGCCATATGCGGTGGGCTGCGCCATCCAGCCCGCACGGTTCCAGCCGGTAATGACCTTTTCGCCCCATTCTGCGGTGATCGCCTGTTCCACTCGCGCAGCAGTTGCCTTGGGCAAGGGCCCAAGCGAGTTGCCATCAAGGTAAATCATCCCCTTTGGCAAATGGAACATCTGCTTGGTTGCCGCGAAATCGGTCATCAGACCTGTCCCCCTGAAATTTCGATCGTCTGGCCGTTTACACTGCGCGCCCCGTCAGAGCAAAGCCAGAGTGCCGCGGCTGTGACCTCTTCCACTTCCAGCAGGGTCTGATGGCGGTTGCCTTTGGCGATCAAGGCCCTTGCGCCGTCTTCATCAACATCGAAACGCTTCATCAGGCCCGGCAACTGGTTGCGCACGATATCGGTGTCCACATATCCGGGGCAGAGGGCGTTGAAGGTGACGGGGCGGCGCATGAATTCCTCGGACAGGCCGCGGATCAGGCCGATGACCCCGTGTTTGGCAACCGTATAGGGAATCGCGTTTTTAAGGCCGCGCACACCGGCAATGGAACTGACGGCAATCATGCGCGCGGGGGTGTCGGGTTGCAGCGTCGCCATGGCCGCCTGAAATGTCACAAAGACCCCGTCAAGGTTGGTGGCCATCATCCGCCGCCACTGGGCAAGTGTCGTTTTCGCAAAGGGGCCGCCTTCGGCGATGCCTGCGTTTGCCACGCAAATCTGCACCGGACCGCGTGCGCGGGCGGCACCAGCGATGCCGTCCCTGACCGATGCTTCATCCGCTACATCCATCACCAGCGCGTGCAGGCGTGGATGGGTCGCGGCCAGCGTGCCCAGCTTTTCCGCGCGCCGTCCTGTGATGGTGACCTCTGCGCCAGCCTCTGCCAGTGCTACGGCGATGGCGGCGCCAATTCCGGTGCCGCCGCCTGTGACCAGCGCGTGTTTGCCTGCGTGTTCCAAAGTGATCCCCTTGCTGTTTGCCCGTGATGCTAGCGGAGCAGCAGGCATGGACAACCCCAAAGCACCGGCGTTACATGATCATATGAAATGGATCGACATCCCTCCCGTCTGGCTTTTGTTGGCTCTGGTTGCCACATGGTGGATCGGGCAGTTGCAGCCGATGGCATGGGCCGTTGGCGGACCGGTGACGGAGTTGCTGGGCGGTCTTCTGGTCGGCGGAGGCATCGTTTTGATGCTGCTGGCCGCGGCAGAGATGCGCAAACAGCGCACCACGATCATTCCCCACCAAGAAGCCGACCGTCTTGTGACGTCAGGTATCTTCAAGCGCAGCCGCAACCCGATCTATCTGGGGGACACGCTGATCCTTGCAGGGTTGGCGCTGCGGTGGGAGGTCCCGGTGGCCTTGCTGTTGGTGCCGCTTTTCATGGGGACGATCACCGTGCGGTTCATTGTCCCTGAGGAAAACCGGTTGCGCCGCAAATTCCGTGCCGATTTTGCAAGATATTGCCAAAAGACACGGCGCTGGGTGTGATGTTAGCGCATGTCATTTAATGTCATGGCCGCCATTCACTTGTGAAATATTCTTGCGCA
>JBFEQR010000029.1:0-10626 GCA_041549425.1 Yoonia sp.
AACATGGTGTATCTCCTACGCTTGGACATGTGGGGCGATGACGCAGGTGTTTCAAGCCGTCACATGCATTGCATTGACGCAGACTGCCTGTCTCGACGGCGCACTGCAAGCATCCAAAGGCCTGCCAAGCGAAATTTCGTCAGACGGGCACGATATCGCCCAAGGCGCGGGTGGCGTGAAATTCCGCCTCCCAAGCATCAAATCGTCCTGCGCTGATCGCGTCGCGCATACCCTGCATGATCTCTTGGAAATAATGCAGGTTATGCCATGTCAGCAGCATACCACTTATCATTTCCTGCGCGCGGAAAACATGATGCAGATAGGCGCGGGAATAGTTGGAACAGGCCGGACAGGTGCAATGTTCATCCAAAGGGCGCGGGTCATCGGCGTGCCGCGCGTTCTTGATGTTCACAACACCGCGACGGGTAAAGACCTGCCCCGTGCGCCCCGACCTGCTGGGCAGAACGCAGTCCATCATGTCGATGCCGCGTTTGACGGCCCCCACGATGTCGTCCGGCTTGCCCACCCCCATCAGGTAACGCGGTTTGTCCACGGGCAACTGGTCAGGGGCGAAATCCAGCACGCCGAACATGGCCTCTTGCCCCTCGCCCACGGCCAGACCGCCGACCGCATAGCCGTCGAATTCAATGGCGCGCAGCGCTTCGGCGCTTTGGCCGCGCAAATCCTCTTCCAGACCGCCCTGCTGGATACCGAAAAGCGCATGGCCTGGCCGGTCGCCAAAGGCATCGCGCGACCGTTGCGCCCAGCGCATGGACAGTTCCATGCTTTGCTGAATACGCTTGCGATCCGCAGGCAGTGCTGGGCATTCGTCAAAACACATCACGATATCGGACCCCAGCAGGCGCTGGATTTCCATCGACCGTTCCGGCGTCAGGTGATGCTTTGATCCGTCGATATGGCTTTTGAAGGTCACGCCTTCTTCGGTCAGTTTGCGCAAGCTTGACAGGCTCATCACCTGAAAGCCGCCGCTGTCGGTCAGGATCGGCTTGTCCCAGTTCATGAACTTGTGCAGGCCACCCAGTCGGTCGATCCGTTCCGCCGTGGGGCGCAGCATCAGGTGATAGGTATTGCCCAGCAGGATATCGGCGCCGGTGGCGGCCACGCTTTCGGGCATCATCGCCTTGACGGTGCCCGCGGTGCCCACAGGCATGAAGGCAGGCGTGCGGATATCCCCGCGCGGGGTCGAGATCACACCGGTGCGGGCTTTGCCGTCGGTGGCGTTCAGGGCGAATGAAAAGCGTTTGGTCATGCGTCTCTCTTGCACCGAAGTGAACCCCATTGCCAAGAGCGCAGGATCAAGAAGGTCAAAATCTTCACAGGCCAACGGATGAACAAAATCCGGCCCCTTTACGCCGCCACGGGCAATCCCTATATGTTTGGTCAGGAATTCAGGAACGGATGCTATGACAGACAGCAACGCACAGCTTGAAGGCGCACCGATGATCGCGCCGTCGACAACGGACCACCCGCTTTACGAAGATATCGTGATGGCCTGCAAATCCGTCTATGACCCTGAAATTCCGGTGAATATCTACGATCTGGGCCTGATCTACACGATCGACATCAAAGAAGACAACGCGGTCAGCATCATCATGACATTGACCGCACCCGGCTGTCCTGTGGCGGGTGAAATGCCCGGTTGGGTCGCCGATGCGGTCGAACCCCTGCCCGGCGTCAAACAGGTCGACGTCGAAATGACGTTCGAGCCGCAGTGGGGCATGGACATGATGTCGGACGAAGCACGGCTTGAACTGGGTTTCATGTAAGCGACCCTCACGGGACGTGACACTCCGCCCACTTGAGCGACACGTATCTTTCCCCTAACTTTGCGGGATAAAGGAGATCATCATGTTCGGCATCCCCGGCAAACAAGCCGTCACCATCACCGACAAAGCCGCGGCACAGATCGCGAAGCTGATGGAAAAGGACGGCCATCAGGGATTGCGCATCGGCGTCAAGAAAGGCGGCTGTGCGGGCATGGAATACACCATGGACTATGTGACAGAGGTCGATCCACTGGACGAGGTCGTGGAACAGGATGGCGCGCGGGTGATGATCGCCCCCATGGCGCAGATGTTCCTGTTCGGGACCGAAATCGACTACGAAGTTTCGCTTCTCGAAAGCGGCTTCAAGTTCCGCAATCCCAACGTCGTGGACGCCTGCGGCTGTGGTGAATCGATCAAGTTCGACGAAAACCTCTCTGCCAACTGATTGCGGCCACCACCCTTGACGACAGCGGGGAGGCCTGCACATTGGCGTCGCGCACTCTTGCGACGTTGAAATAGGGGAAACTGTCATGCCACGTAAACTTGCCGCCGGAAACTGGAAGATGAACGGGCTGGTGCAGGACCTTGCCGTGATCGACACGCTGGCCCAGCGCCACGCAGAGACAGCCGTCGAGATCCTGATCTGTCCCCCTGCCACGCTTATCCACGCAAGCCAGCGTCCCGCAATCGCAATCGGCGGGCAGGACTGCCATCCCGAGACCTCGGGCGCGCATACCGGCGATATCAGCGCAGAAATGCTGCGCGATGCCGGAGCGAGCTATGTCATTACAGGGCACTCCGAACGCCGCGCCGATCATGGTGAAACCGACGCCATTGTTGCCGCGAAAAGTGCTGCGGCCCACCGCGCAGGTCTGCAGGCCGTGATCTGCGTGGGCGAAACCTTGACCGAACGCGAGGCTGGCACAACGCTGGCTGTTGTTGAAGCGCAGCTTGCGGGCTCTGTTCCCGACGGGGCGACGGCTGGCAATACCGTCATCGCCTATGAGCCCGTCTGGGCCATTGGAACAGGCAAGGTACCGACGATTGAACAGATCCGCGAGGTCCACGCCCATATCCGCGCAAAGCTTTCTGCGCGGTTCACGGACGGGGCCGAGTTCACAGTGCTTTATGGCGGGTCGGTCAAGGCAAGCAACGCCGCCGAGATTTTTGCCGTGACGAACGTGGACGGCGCGCTTGTGGGCGGTGCCAGCCTGAAGGCCGACGATTTTTCACCGATTGTGACCGCTCTGGAGCAGTCCTGACCTAAAGGGCGGGGCTACCGATTATTTCACCCAGACGACTGACTGCCGTTTCGATGTCCTTGATCACGGCATCCGCGCCGACCAGTTCATTGATGTCGGGGTGATGGTCAAGGATATGCCCCGCAACCACCAGATGGGACAACGGATTGGAAATCCGCAGGGCCAGCACCAAACGGGTCAGCGGTTCGATCATGCTGTCGGAATTCACCACCAGAATGATTGCACGGTAATGTTTGGTATCCGACCGCTCCAAAAGCGAATCGTGGTCCAGCCCCACCATCAAGTCCACATCCCAGCCTTCGCGCCGGAAGATATCCGTGGCCATCTCGATCCCCAATGAATGGGTTTCACCGGGCACCAGCGCAAACATGGCGGGCCATTCATCGCGGTCTTCCACGATTGCTGGGGCCATGACGTGCCGCAAGGCGCGAATGATCCGGTAAAGCTTGCCACAGGCAAGTGTCACCTGCAGAAAAGATATCTCATCCGCATCCCACATTTCGCCCAAACGACGGGCGGCACCGGCGATATACCCCAAATAGATCACTTCAACGCGCACACCATCGCGGCGCTCGGTGACGATCAGATCGTCAGCTTCCCGTTCCTGTGCAGACAACAAAGCCTCACAGAATTCTGTGATCTTGTCGGCGGATGGCACTTCGTCCTTGGTCACGACCTTTGGCATCCGAAATGCCAATCGTCGCACCACCTCCCGCGCGAGCCCGGCTACGGCATCGCGCGGCAGTCTTTCGCTTACCAACCGAAATTGCTGGTCGGCTTTTTCGTATTCAGCGCGATCAAACGCATTCTCGTTCAGTGGCGACTTGGCCATGAACGCTCCCTCCCTGTCGGCATTATAAGTTCCCTGTCTCGGCTATGTCGGACGGGCTAGCGTGTATCCAACTGCATACACGCTAGCATGATTCATAAAACCTCAGGCCGTGTCAGAAGGTCGCGGAGTATTGTAATCGCTTTCGTCAAGCCGTTGAGACGATAAGCCATTGAGAACCCGACACTCTGATCATGCTTGCCTTCGCGCCATCCTTGGTTCAGATCATGTCGCATGCATGTATTTTCTCAATCCCCGACTGATCCGCAGTTCGTTCAGAACCCCTATCCTTTCTATGATCGCGCCCGTGCGCAGGACGATTTTTTCTGGTGGGATGAATACGATATGGCCTGCGCTGTCAGCCATAAGGCGGTCCATGCCGTTTTGCGCAGCAGACAGATGGGGCGCGAATGCCCGCCAGAGCTGGCGCCAGATATCCCCGCCCACCTGCAACCGTTTTACGACGTCGAAGCGCATTCCATGCTGGAACTGGAGCCACCCCGCCACACCCGCTTGCGCGCACTTGTCCTGCGCGCCTTTACCAGCCGGACGATTGCAGCCCTCGGGCCGGATATCCGTGCGCTGTGTCACGAATTGATCGACGGGTTTCCAAGCGGTCCTTTCGATCTTCTGACCGCATATGCCCAGCCCGTCCCCGTAGTTATCATTTCCCGCCTGCTTGGCGTACCCGAAGCGCGCGCGGATGATTTGGTGCGCTGGTCCAACGCCATGGTCGCCATGTATCAGGCCCGCCGCACCCCGCAGATCGAAGCAGACGCGATCGCGGCAACCAATGACTTTGTTGCCTTCATGCGTAGCTATATCGCCAAGCGCCGCAAGACGCCGACAGATGATCTGATCTCGACCCTGATCGCGGCCGAGGCGGACGGCGAAAAACTGAGCGAAGACGAACTGATCACGACCTGCATCCTGCTGCTGAACGCCGGACATGAGGCCACAGTGCACACATTGGGCAACGGCACAAAGACGCTGCTCGAACATGAAGTGTGCGACATCACCGAGGCCAGCGTCGAGGAAATCATCCGCTTTGACCCGCCCCTGCACATGTTCACCCGCTGGGTCTACGAGGACGTGCGCATCGGCGATCACAATTTCAAACGGGGTGACCAGATTGCCTGCCTGCTGGCAGCCGCAAACCGCGATTCTGCCGCCTACGAGAGCCCCAATACCTTTGATCCGGCCCGCAAAGGCCCGCAGAACACCAGCTTTGGCGGCGGCATCCATTTCTGCGTCGGCGCACCTTTGGCGCGGCTCGAGCTGAAAATCGCGCTCGAGGTCCTGTTCGCGCGCTGCCCCGATCTACGCCTTGCAGGGCAGCCGCGCTATGGCAACGTCTACCATTTCCACGGGTTGGAGCAGCTGATGGTCAGCGTCTAGAACCGCACCAGCCGGTCCGGCGTGATCCTGTAGATTTCATCTGCAAGATCATTGCTTTGCATGAAACGGGCGATTGACCCGAAGGTGGCTGTTTTGACCTCTGCCCCGTGATCGACGGTCGTCAACGCCTGTGACGCCGCAGGTGCCAGAAATCGCTGCAAGCCGTTCAGCTGCACTTGCTGTGGCTCGAAATACGCTGTGATGTTGGCTTTGATCTGCCGCTGGTCACTTGTGTCGTAAAGGGCCGCAACCAGAACATCCAACGTGTGTTCCGTGCAGTTCTGGAACTGGCCGGACATCGGATTTGCAAGGACGGAATAGACCGGATTGTGAAGCGCTGCATAGGTCGGGCTGCCGATGACCTGTAGTATCTTGCGCTGAAGACGCGGGTCGGGAATGATGACCCCTGCGTCCAGACTATGCGCCGCGGCAAAAAAATCTGCGGGGGAATCCTGCACAAGGCTGCTTTTCGTCAAATCGTCCGCCGTCTGGTAAAGGTTATAGACGCGGTACCCCATGCCCGTGGTGCCATCGGGCTGGGTGATCCGCGAATAGACCCAAAAGCCAACATGCGTATATGTGATCCCGCGCGGCATCACCGCAGGGTCGCGGCCAACCCGCGAAACGATCGCGACGCGCGCGCCCCGCGCACCAAGGTCTTGTTGTACGCGGTTCGAAAACGCCGCAACCTCGGCCACCGGCAGAACCGGATTTGCAGCGGCGCTGCTGCCCGCATGGGCCGCAATGGGTGTCAAAGTGGCAAGCGCGATGGCGCTGGCGCGGATCAGTTGCTTGAACATCATCACCTCCTTCAATCCAGCCGCGGTGGGCCATCGGGCGTGACGCATGTCATGCCCTGCGTTTGCACCTGTCCGACACCACAACCGATGTCAGATTGCGCAACCAACGCCGCCGATCCGGCGTCGAGCGATGCCGCTCCGACCTCTTCCAGCGCCGCACCGGACACGACCAGAGCAGAACCGCCCGCAACCAGCGGCACAGCCGCCACGGAAATCGCACCGGTGCCCGCCGCCAAGACCGATTGCTCGCTGGCTTGAAGGCTGAGATCCGCAGATTGCCCCGCATGTTGCGCGCTGGGGCTTGCGCATGCGGCGGTAAGGACCAACGCGGTCAAGGATAGGATTGAAGTTCGCTTTTGCATCTCTGTATTCCCTTTATGAACAATGTTCACAGTTCATAAGCGCGAGATGCAGTGCCGTCAATAACTATTTTGAACATTGTTCACATATTGTCAGGAGTGCTCGCAATCAAAGCGGCAAAGCCACCGTCGATTTGATTTCCTCCATCGACAAAAGCGCGGTGACGTTATGCACCTTCACTTCTGAAATCAGCGCCTGATAGAAGGTGTCATAGGCACGTGCGTTCTGAACCCGCACCTTCAGGATATAGTCGATATCGCCCGCAAGGCGGTGCGCCTCTTGCACTTCGGGGCGTGATTTCAGTGCCTTCAGGAACCTGCCCTGCCAGTCGGCGTCATGCTCTGACGTGCGGATCAGGACAAAGAAACAGGCCTCGAAACCCAGCGCCTCGGCGTCCAGAACAACCGTCTGCTGTCCGATGATTCCCGCCTCGCGCATCTTGCGAATCCGGTTCCAGACCGGCGTCTTGGAAGAGCCGACAGTCTTGGCAATATCGTCCAGTGATTGTGCTGCATCCGCTTGCAGGGCTGCCAAAATCTTCCGGTCTGTGGCGTCGATCCGTACTGACATTCTTTATTCTCCGATATCAAAGGACACACGGTCCAAATTTGCTCCAATGCAGAACAACGTTCCTTATCAGCGCCGATGGGGCAGCAAGTATCAGAATAATATTCTATATTGAAGCCAAGAAATCAGAGGTCCGCCCCATGAAGCACTTTCCAATCTTTCTTGCCGTTGAAGGCCGCCGCATTGTTCTATCGGGTGGCGGTGACGCCGCCATGGCCAAACTGCGCCTGTTGATGAAGACCGAGGCCCGCCTGACCGTCATCGCCTCTGACATTGCCGATGACATCCGCAAATGGGAAGCGCAGGGCAAGCTGCGGGTCATTGCCCGCGCGATGGAACCGGGTGACGCGCTATGTGCCGCGCTGTTTTATGCCGCCAACGAAGATGAAGCCGAAGACGCGCGCGTGTCCGCGATTGCCCATGCAGAGGGTGCGCTGGTCAATATCGTCGATAATCTAGCGGACAGCCAGTTCATCACCCCTGCGATCGTTGATCGCGATCCCGTCACCATCGCCATCGGCACCGAAGGGGCCGCCCCAGTGCTGGCACGCGCGCTCAAGGCCGACCTTGAAGCGCGCCTGCCCGCGCAGCTGGGCGTTCTGGCGCGGATCGGCAAAACCTTCCGCCATGCGGTCGAAGTTCTGCCCATGGGCCGCAAACGCCGCGACTTCTGGTCGGCATTCTATTTTGGAACAGGCCCGAAGGCGCTTGATGAAAAGGGAGAGGCAGGCGTGATCCCCGCATTGGAATCCCTGCTTGATCATCACGCCACAGCCACCCGCACCGCCGGTCACGTCGATCTTGTTGGCGCAGGCCCGGGCGATCCGGAGCTTTTGACCCTGAAAGCCCGCCGCGCGCTTGATAAGGCCGATGTGGTCATCCACGACCGGCTGGTGACGGGTGAAATCCTTGAACTGGCCCGCCGCGAAGCGATCATCATCGACGCGGGCAAGCAAGGTTTCGGGCCTGCAATGCAGCAATCCGACATCGACGCCCTGATCGTCCGGCACGCGCTGGACGGGCATCATGTTGTCCGGCTGAAAGCGGGTGATCCGACGGTCTTTGGCCGTCTGGACGAGGAAATCGAGGCGGTCACCACGGCGGGCATTTCCTACACCGTCATTCCCGGTATCACCGCCGCCTCTGCCGCTGTTGCGGGGATCGGCCAAAGCCTGACCAAACGCGGGCGGAACTCTGCCGTGCGCCTGATCACGGGGCACGATACCAAAGGCTATGCCGATCACGACTGGAAGGCGCTTGCACAAGCCGGTGAGGTCGCCGCGATCTACATGGGCAAGAAATCTGCCCGTTTCATCCAGGGCAGGTTGCTGATGCACGGCGCCGATCCAGCGACACCTGTGACAATCATCGAAAACGTCAGCCGCCCGAACCAGCAGATCATCGCCACCACCCTTGCCACGCTGGAGCCGACACTGACGCAAGCCGACCTCAAGGGACCGGCTATCACATTCTACGGCCTCGCCCCGCGCGACGCCCAAGCCCGCGCAGAAAACCTAAAGGAATTTGCATAATGGCCCGTATTTTCACGCCCAAAGTGGTCACCGCCAACGCCTTGCTGGATGGCGATGCCGTCTGGCTGACCGAAGCCGACACATGGACCCGCGACATCCGCGAGGCAGAGTTGCTGACAGACGAGGCCCACGCCGATCTGCGCCTGCTTGAGGCGCAGTCGCGCGCGGCCGAAATCGCGGGGGCCTATCTGGCGGACGCCAAACGCGGACCCGACGGCCCTGCCCCGACCCATTTCCGAGAAACCTTCCGCACCCGCGGCCCGTCCAACTATGCCCACGGCAAACAAGCAGAGCTTTCATAATGTACAGCTATTCCGATTTTGACGAAGCATTCGTCCGCACCCGCGTCGCCCAATTCCGCAGTCAGGTCGCACGCCGCATTGACGGGTCCCTGACCGAGGACGAATTCAAGCCGCTGCGCCTGATGAACGGTCTTTATCTGCAATTGCACGCCTATATGCTGCGCGTCGCGGTGCCCTATGGCACGCTGAACCCTGCACAGATGCGGCAGCTGGCCTATATCGCGGACCGCTGGGACAAGGGCTATGGCCATTTCACCACCCGCCAGAACATCCAGTACAACTGGCCCAAGTTGCAGGACGTGCCGGATATGCTGGACGCGCTGGCAGATGTGGGGATGCATGCCATCCAGACCTCTGGCAACACGATCCGCAACGTGACCGCCGACCATTTCGCCGGTGCCGCCGCCGACGAGGTGGAAGACCCCCGTGCAATTGCGGAATTGCTGCGCCAGTGGTCCACGGATCACCCCGAATTCCAGTTCCTGCCGCGCAAGTTCAAGATTGCCGTGACAGGTGCGGCTCATGACCGCGCCGTCACCCGCGCCCATGACATCGGCCTGCGCATGGTGCGCAATGACGCGGGCGACGCCGGTTTCGAAGTGATCGTCGGCGGGGGCCTTGGCCGCACGCCGATGGTGGGCAAGGTGCTGCGCGGCTTCCTGCCAAGGGCCGATCTGCTGCCCTATTGCGAGGCGATCGTCAGCGTTTACAACCTGTTGGGCCGCCGCGACAACAAATACAAGGCCCGCATCAAGATCACGGTGCATGAAAACGGGCTGGACAAAATCCAAGATCTGGTCGAGGCGCGCTTTGCCACAATCCGCGCAGGGTTTTCCGGCCACGATCAGGCCTTGCTGACCCGCATCGAAGCCGCCTTTGCGCCGCCGGAATTTGCGCAAAAATCCACTGACGGCTATGAGGCCGCGCGCCTTGCCAATCCCGCTTTCCGGTCATGGACAGACACCAACCTTGCCGCCCACAAGGCCGAAGGTTACGCAATCGTCTCGATCAGTATCAAAAAGCACGGGGCCACGCCGGGGGATGCGACCTCTGACCAGATGCGTGTGATGGCTGATCTGGCCGAGACCTACGGACACGGCGAATTGCGCATCAGCCACGAACAGAACGTGATCCTGCCGCATGTCCACAAATCCGATCTGCCGGCGGTTCATGCAGCGCTGAAGGCGGCCGGGCTGGCGACGGCGAATATCGGGCTGATCTCCGACATCATCGCCTGCCCCGGCATGGATTACTGCGCCTTGGCGACGGCCCGCTCGATCCCGGTGGCGCAAGAGATCGCGACCCGGTTCGAGGAACTGAAGCTGGAGCATGAGATCGGCCCGCTGAAGATCAAGATCTCGGGCTGCATCAATGCCTGCGGGCATCATCATGTCGGGCATATCGGCATTCTCGGCCTCGACCGCGCCGGCGTCGAGAATTACCAGATCACCCTTGGCGGTGACGGCTCCGAAGACGCCGTCATCGGCGAGCGCGCCGGTCCGGGATTTGCCTATGACGAGCTGCGTATAAGCCACGAACAGAACGTGATCCTGCCCCATGTCGCCCGCGCCGATCTGCCCGCGCTGCATGCCGCGCTGAAAACCGCCGGGCTTGCCACCGCGAATATCGGCCTGATCAGCGATATCATCGCCTGCCCGGGCATGGACTATTGCGCCCTCGCCACCGCCCGCTCGATCCCGATCGCGCAAGACATTGCGACCCGGTTCGACGCGCTGAAGCTCGAGCATGATATCGGGCCTCTCAAGATCAAGATCTCGGGATGCATCAA
>JBFEQR010000030.1:0-10502 GCA_041549425.1 Yoonia sp.
ATCTGGGCGAGATGCGGCGCGATTACGTCGATATCGAAAAGCGCTAAGGATTTGGGGTCGCCTTCGGGCGGCCCTTTTTCGTGGTCGGCCACCCTTCATCCTGTCCGACGGGTAGCGAGGATTGTCTGCTGCGATCAGCGTCCTTCGAAGACCGCTTTGCGCTTTTCAAGAAACGCCACAACGCCTTCCTGAAAATCGCGCGTCTTGCCGCATTTGCCTTGCAGTTTCGCCTCAAGCGCGAGTTGCTCATCAAGAGAGTTTTCAAACGAGCCGCGGATCGCTTCTTTCAACTCGCGGTAGGCCACGGTTGGGCCTTGGGCCAGATGCGCCGCACGGGCATTGATGTGCTCGTGAAACGTGGCCGCGGGGGCGGTTTCATAGATCATGCCCCAACGCTCGGCCTGTTCTGCCGTGATCTTATCCGCAAAAAGCGCAGCCCCCATCGCCTTGGCAGCCCCCACCTGACGGGGCAGCCAATAGGTGCCGCCTGCATCGGGAATAAGACCGATGCGGGTAAAGGCCTGAATGAAATAGGCATCCTCTGATGCGATCACCACATCCGCCGCCAGCGCTAGGTTCGCCCCTGCCCCGGCCGCTGGCCCGTTCACAGCAGAGATCGTGGGCACCTGACACTCGAAAATCGCCTTGAGCATGGGCACATATTCGTCGCGCAGGGTCCGTTCCAGATCAAGCGCTGCGGCATTGCCACCGTCGCCCAGATCCTGCCCCGAACAAAAGGCCTTGCCAGCGCCGGTGATGACGATGGCGCGCGCTTCTTTCTCGGTCGCTTTGACGGCATGGGTAATTTCCGCCCGCATCTGCGTGTTCAGCGCATTCATCATGTCTGGGCGGTTAAGAGTGATCACACCGACGTCGTTGCGAACGTGCAGTTTAATGGCCTGATAATCCATGCGCTGGTATCCTTTTGCGAAAGCCGCGCGGACAGCGATTGCCCGCGCTTTTGTCTAGCTTACTAAACTGATCAGTTCACGAAAGAAATACGGGGCGTCACGACCCCAGAATTTTTTCCAGTTCAGCCTTTTCCGCTTCTGACAGGGCTTCAGGGGCCGCGCGCTTGGCACGAATTGTGGACCACCCGATGCCAAGTGCAATCAGCAGCAAGGCGGGGGCTGCCAGCCACAGGATCATATTGGCACCGCGCGCATCGGGACGCAGCATCACGAATTCGCCATAGCGCGCGACCATGAAATCCAACGCCTCCTGATCCGTGTCGCCCGCCACCATGCGTTCGCGCAGCACGATGCGCAGTTCCTGCGCCAAGGCGGCGTTGCTTTCGTCGATGCTTTCGTTGCGGCAGACAGGGCAGCGCAATTCCTGCGACAGGGTGCGCGCCCGTTCTTCCAGTACCGGATCATCCAGCATTTCCTTGGGGTCAACCGCCCAAAGCGGCGATGCCAGCAGCATCAGGACAAATGCAAGACGTCTCATTCTGCTGGTACCGCCTTTGGTGGTGTCTTCTTGCGGGACGCTGCCGCAGCCCCGACGCGCAAGCGCCTGTCAGACAGCGAGAAACAGCCCCCCAGCGCCATCAGCATGGCTCCGCCCCAGATCCAGTTCGCAAAGGGTTTAAGGTAAACACGCACAGCCCAGCCACCGTTGTCCTGCGGATCCCCGACCCCCACATAGAAGTCGCGCACGACACCGTTGATGATTGCGGCTTCGGTCGTGGGCATCTTGGCCACCGGATAGAACCGCTTTTCAGGATGCAGATCGCCGACTTGCCGCGCGCCGCGCCAGACAGAGATATCCGCCATCGTGGTCAGATAATTCGGCCCTTCCAGTTGGTTGACGTCGTCAAGGCGGAACTCGAATTGTCCCACATTCCAGCTATCGCCAATTTCGGCCACGCGGATGTCTTCCTTTTCCCAAGCCGTCATCGCGGCAATGCCGAAGATCGTGACGCCCATCCCGATATGTGCGGTCGCCTTGCCCCAATCGGCGCGTGGCAAACGACGCATCCGGCGCAGACGGTCCATAATGCCGTCACGCCCGCTGCGGATCCACAGATCGGCAAGCGCGCCGCCAACAACCCAAACACCCAACGCCACACCAATCGGACCAAGGGCCGAATTACCACTTTGGACCGCGTAGGCCAAAGCGGCCATCGCAATCGCCAGTACCAACCAGCCCATCAAGGCTTTCGACGCGCGCTCGAACGTGCCGCGCTTCCATGCGATGATAGAGCCGACGGGCAACACAACGGCAAGCGCCACCATGAAGGGCGTAAAGGCTGCATCAAAGAACGGCGGCCCCACTGAAAGCGTGCGGTCAAAAAAGATCTCGGCCACCAAGGGCCAGATCGTCCCGATGAACACGACAAAACAGCTGACCGACAAAAGGATATTGTTCAGGATCAGCGCACTTTCGCGGCTCACGGTGGAAAACACGCCTTTTGCTTCCATGCTGCCTGCACGCAACGCAAACAGCATCAGCGCACCACCAAGGAAAATCGCAAGGATGATCAGGATCAGCATCCCGCGCTCTGGATCATTGGCAAAGGCGTGAACCGATGTCAGCACGCCGGAGCGTACGATAAAGGCCCCCAGAAGCGAAAAGCCAAAGGCCAAAATCGCCAAAAGAATGGTCCAGCTTTTCAACGCCTCCCGCTTTTCCACAACAATCGCCGAATGCAGCAGCGCGGCGGCGATCAGCCACGGCATGAAAGAGGCATTCTCGACCGGGTCCCAGAACCAGAAACCGCCCCAGCCCAGCTCGTAATAGGCCCACCAGGACCCCAGCGCGATGCCGATCGTCAGGAACATCCAGGCGGCCAGAGTCCACGGGCGCACCCAACGGCCCCAAGCGGCGTCAACGCGCCCTTCAATCAAGGCGGCAATGGCGAATGAAAATGACATGCTCAGACCGACATAGCCCAGATACAGGAACGGCGGATGGAACGCCAAACCGGGGTCTTGCAGCAACGGGTTCAGGTCACGCCCGTTCAGGGGCGGCACCTCGAGCCGGACAAAAGGGTTCGATGTGAACAGGATAAAGGCGAAAAACGCGACCCCGATAGAGGCCTGCACAGCCAGCACACGGGCCCGCAGACGTGTGGGCAACCCATCGCCAAACCATGCAGCACAAGCCCCGAACAGTGTCAGGATCACCAGCCAGAGCAGCATCGACCCTTCATGGTTCCCCCAGACACCCGTGATCTTGTAGATCATCGGTTTGTCCGTATGCGAATTGAGATAAACCAATTGCAACGAGAAATCAGAGGTGACAAAGCCCCAGGTCAGCACCGCAAAGGCAAATGCGGTCAGCAGGAACTGCACCGTCGCCGCGGGTTCGGCCAAAGCCATCCAGGCCGTGTTGCCGCGATGTGCGCCAATCAAAGGTACGATTGTCTGGATGATGGCAATGCCAAAAGCCAGAATCAAAGCAAAGTGTCCGAGTTCTATCAACATGGCGCGAACATAGCCTATCCGCAGGGCGGGCAAAATAGCGAAGGGAGCAAATCCGCGTTACAATTTGGCACACCCCCACTGCGGTTCTATCGCATAAATCCCCCTTGCACCGCGTAGGTCAGCGCGGCCATCAACAGCCCGCCTATGATCAGGCGCACCACCCATTTCAGCGTGTCCTCGATCGCCCCGAGGCGGTCAGACACATTGTCACGATGTACCGCATCCACCGCGTTGCGTGTCTCAAGCGCGATGATCCGGCGCTCAAGCCGGTCGGTCCAGTTATTGTCCATGATGATCCTGCCATTCGCGCAAAGCTGGGTTTTCGGTGGCGGTCGCGCGCGGCTGTGTCGCCACAAATGTCTGCGCCACCCTTGTCTGGAACTCATAGGCTTTCGACTGATGCCGCGCGCCAAAGTAAAAACTGACAATCGCCCCCATCAACCACCAAAGCGGCTCTGGCACCAACGCCAGCCCCGCCATGCCGCGGGCAAAGTCATCGGGCGCAGCCATTGCCATCACAAACAGCCAGATCGTGCCCAAGGCAAGCGCCGGACGTGGCAGACGGTTCAATCCGTCGACAAGCCTGTCGAAAAATCCCCGCCGCGGCAGCGCAAACTCGGCGGCAAACTGGCGCAGACTGTCGGCGCGCGCATCTGCGGCCCTGACTGCGCCTGCTTCGGCATTTCGCGAAAAACCTCTGCGGTTTCGGCCACCACGTTGCGGCCATCGCCAAACAGGAACTGCATCAAACCTGCGATCAAACCCATTGTGCTGTCCTTTCACGGTGCTGTGCGTCCGTCAGATGAAAGCGCGGGGCAATAAATTCCTCGGCACGCTTGATCCACCCGCCTTTGCCGCCGCTGCGCGCACGGGCATATTTGCGGCTGGCAGGACGGCGGGCCGCCAGATCGTAGTAGTAATTCCGCCGCGCAATCCCGTAAGCGTCCGCCAGATGATCCGGCGCCGCCGCGATACCGCGCATGGCAGCGACGACTGTCAGCGGGCCAATGATGCCATCCACAACAACCTCGATCCGCATCTCGCACAGAAGGCGTTGCAGGATTTTCACAGCTTGCGCGCCCGCGTTGACATACATGTCAAAGACACTGGCCTGCAGCGGCGGGGGCAGTTGGTCAATCTGCGGTTTGCGGAAATAGTGTTCTACAAAAATCGACACCGCATGGGCACGGGTCAGAACCTGCACATCTGCAGTGTCAATCTGCCCGTCACCGTTCAGATCAAGCCCCAGACGGCGCATGGTAGGGATTGTGACCCCGTATTTGGTGGCTCCACCCGGGTCATCAGGGTCGTTCACATAGCCGCCCTCACGGGCGATGATGTCGCGGGCGATATCGGTGATTGTCTGCATCTTTTCCCCTCACAAAGTGTCAGGGGCAAAGATGCGGGGGAATGGTTAATTGGTGACGACGGCACCGTCCGGCTCGACATAGGTGCCCTGCGCCTTCAGCGCGTCAATCACCTCGGTCGGCATGTAGGTTTCGTCGTGTTTTGCAAGGATTTCAATGGCTTCGAAGCGGCCGTTGACATAGTTCCCCTGCGCGACCATCCCTTCACCCTCATTGAAAAGGTCCGGCAGGATACCGGTGTAGACGACCTGAATTGTCGCACCCCCGTCGGTCACGGAAAAGCTGACCTGCTCGCCTTGGCCCCGCACGATCGAGTTTTCGGCGACAAGGCCACCAATCCGGAAACGCTCGTTGGGCGGCGGCGGCGCTTCGGCCACTTCGCTAGGCGAGCGGAAGAACTGGAAGCTGTCATCAGGCAGGAACCACAGCATCACCAAAACCAATGCAATGCTGACGCCGGCAACAGACAAAACCTGTATCCGGCGGCGTTTCTTGAGACTTTTGAAACCGCCCGTCATGGGAACACCGGCGCAAGCATGAGCCCCTCCGTTTCTGGCAGACCCAGCATCAGGTTGGCGTTCTGCAAGGCCTGACCGGATGAACCTTTGGTCAGATTATCAAGGGCCGCAATCACAATGGCACGGCCCGGCACGCGGTCGGCCACGACACCGATGTGGCAGAAGTTCGACGCGCGAATGTGTTTGATCGACGGATGTTGTCCCATCGGAAGCACCTCTATAAACGGCTCGTCCACGTAGGCTGCGGACAATGTGGCATATATGGTATCAGGATCGCCTTGCACATAGGTGGTGGCCAAAATGCCGCGGTTTGCAGGGATCAGATGCGGTGTGAACTGCACCCGAACAGGCCGGCCCGCAATGGCCGAGAATTCCTGATCGAACTCGCCCAAGTGCCGGTGCGTGCCGCCAACGGCATAGGCATGGGCCCCTTCCGACAATTCCGCGTGCAACAGGTTCTCCTTCAGGCTGCGTCCTGCGCCCGATACTGCCGCCTTGAGATCAATGATGATTTGATCAAGATCAATCACCCCTGCCGCGATCAAAGGGCGCAAGATATACTGACCGGTCGCCGCATTGCAGCCCGTGCCCGCAACCAAGCGCGCGTCCTTGATCTGGGCGCGGTAGAACTCGGTCAAACCGTAAACCGCCTCGGCTTGCAGTTCGGGGGCCACATGGGGTTTGCCGTACCATTTTTCATAGTCCGCCGGATCACGCAGACGAAAATCGGCGGACAGGTCGATGATCTTGAGCGTCTTGGGCAATTGCGCGATCACCGCCTGCGAGGTGGCATGCGGCAAGGCGCAAAAGACAAGATCGACGCCTGACAGGTCCATCTCTTCGATGGTCGTCAAGACGGGCAGATCAAGGTGGCGCAGATGCGGGAACACATCGGCCATGGCCATGCCCGCCTTTGAATTGCCCGAAAGGCCCACGATTGTCAGGCTCGGATGGGTTGCAATCAGGCGCACAAGTTCCGCGCCAGTGTAACCGGAAGCGCCAAGGATGGCGACGTTATAGGTCATGTGAATATCCCTTTGGGATGAGTGTCGTCAGAGGATTTATGCAGCTTCAAAGGTGATCTGTCGTCGCAAAAACTGTGTTGCGCGCGCAGAAACACGCACAGGATCGCCGGTGGTCAGAAACGCAGACTGCGTACCGGGACCAACCATTTCGGGCCGCCTTGTCAGATAATCGGCAAGGCTTTCGGCGACCAGATTTGCCTGCGAGAACACTTTGACATGCGCACCAAGTGCCTCCTGAAATTCTTGCGCCATCAGCGGATAATGGGTGCACCCCAGCACGGCGGCATCCGGATCGGGCATCTTGCGCTTGAGCGCGTCAACATGGCTTTTCACCAGCGCCTCTGCCAGGATCATATCCCCGTCCTCGATGGCATCGACGACACCGCCGCAGGCCTGCGCCTCGACATCCACACCGATGGCGCGAAAGGCCAGTTCGCGCTGGAACGCGCGGCTGGATACGGTGGCCGGTGTTGCGAAAAGGGCCACATGTTTGACGTCCACCTCACGCGGGGGGGAATTGTCGCCCCACTGGCGTTCAGTCAGGGCCTCGATCAATGGCACGAACACACCCAGCACGCGCTTGCCTTGGGGTACCCAGCCTTCCTGCATCCGCCGCAGCGCCGCAGCAGAGGCGGTGTTGCAGGCCAGAATGACCAGATCACACCCCGCATCGAACAGGCGCTGTGTGGCTTGGGTTGTCAGGTTGTAAATATCGTCGGAATCACGCACACCATAAGGCGCGTGCGCACTGTCGCCCAGATAAACAAGCGGCAAATCAGGCAGGCGCTTTGACACCGCATCCAGCACTGTCAAACCGCCCAGACCGCTATCGAATATGCCCACTGCCATTGCGCACCTTGTATTTTGCTTCGAACTCATGGCCCATCAGGCTTGCGTCGATGGGCTTTGTGCTCAACTCATACGTGGCTTTGCGCAGGAAATCCATGCACGCTTTGGGGTCTTTTTGAAATGCGGCAAGCTGTGAGGTGGCAATAGGTTGCCCCACGACAATGCGCACGGGCTTTTTCATGCGCGACCTGAACTCGCGGATAAACATGCCGGTGCGCAAAGTGCTGTGCAAGTGACTTGCCAGCTGGAACAGGCGGCTGTTGTGACCTTCAAAGAAGACAGGGACGACGGTCGCACCCGATTTTGCGATCATCTTGGCCGTAAAGGTGCGCCAACCCGGGTCCATCGGCTGCGAAAACGGGGTCGCAGAAGTGGATACCGTCCCCCCGGGAAAAATCCCGATGGCCCCGCCCTGCCGCAGGTATTGCACCGCATCCGCCCGTGTTTGCAGGTTCAGTTTTGCCGCCTCCTTGGTGTCGTCAAACGATATCGGCAGGATCACCCGCTCCAGATCGGGGGCACGACGGAAAATCCTGTGGGCCAGCACCCGAAATTCGCCCGCGCGACGCTCTGACAAAATGCGGCCCATCACAAGCCCGTCCAAAATGCCGTATGGATGATTTGAAACAACGATCAATGGACCGGTTGCGGGGATATCCTCCAAGCTGCCGCCAAGCACTTCCAGTTCAATGCCATAGCGCCGCGAGATCACCTTCCAAAAATCCTGCCCTTCGGCGACATCACTGTCATACCCCCGCGCCAGACGGATCAGTCGCAGCCTGCCGCTGGCGTTTTCCATGGCTTTGATCATTGCGCGCCCGCCGCGCCCTTTTGCCGAGGAAGAATAGGAAATATCACGTGCAATCTGACGACGGGTATTCGGCATTAAGATGATCCGCTAGAGACTTGGGAGACGACGTGGCAGGTAAATGCAACAGACTTGTGACACCATTGCCTATTCCGCCGCCTGCATCATCGGCTCTGCCCGCAACGTCGCCCACAGTTCCGCGCGCTTTTTAGCGGCTTTGCGCGCATTGGCCTCTTTGACAGGACCGAAGCCGCGTATCTCTAGCGGAAGCGCCGCTAGGGCTGCGGCCGCCGCTTCGGTATCGGGGCGCAGAAGCGTCAAGACCTCTTGCATATCGGCCTCGTATTCCTTGATCAACGCGCGCTCCATCCGGCGTTCTGCGGTGCGCCCGAACGGATCAAACGGCGTGCCGCGCAGCCACTTGAGCTTGGCCAGTTTTGGAAAGAGCCATGCCATACGCGCCCCGAACGCCCGCTTGACCGGACGCCCGTCAGGACCCGTCTTTGACAGGATGGGCGGCGCCAGATGATACTGCAGCTTCAGATCGCCATCAAAGGCCGCCTGCGCCTTTTCGCGGGTCTGGTCCAACAGCCGTGCGACCTCATATTCATCCTTATAAGTCAGCAACTTATGATAGCCTTCTGCCACTGCTTCCTGCAACGGGGACTGCGCAAACTGATCGACAAAGCGGCGGTATTTTCGGGCCAGCCGCTTGCCCTGATAGGCCTGCGCGTGGGCTTCACGGAAAGCAATCTTTTCGGCCAGCGTTTGCGGCACAGGCACGACGTTTGACTGCAAGACAGCCTCGGCATCTGTCGGATGCAAATAGGCCCACCGCCCCATTTCAAAGGCTTTGATGTTGCGGTCGACCGCCGCGCCATTCAATTCAATCGCGCCCAAAACCGCCTCATAGCTAACGGCCACAGCCCCCATTTGCCATGCCGCCCCCAAGATCATCATGTTGGAATAGATGCTGTCGCCCAACAATGCCTTGGCCAGATCAGAGGCGTCAAAAATCGCAAACCCTGCCGTCAGCCGCGCCCCCAGCGCAAGCCGCAACTGTTCGGTCGGCAACCGGAATTCGGTGTCACGGGTAAAGGCACCGGTCATGATCTCGTGGGCATTCACGACACCGCGCGTGCGGCCTGGCTTCATCAAACCGATAGTCTTGGCGCCAGCAGAGACCACCAGATCACCACCAATCAGCGTATCGCATTCACCGGTGGCAACGCGGATCGCGTTGATGTCATTGGGCCGCTCTGCAATGCGACAGTGGATTTGCACCGCGCCGCCCTTTTGGGCCAAACCTGACATCTCCATCATGCCCGCAGCTTTGCCGTCGATATGGGCGGCCATGGCCAGAACCGCGCCAATGGTGACAACGCCGGTGCCGCCGACGCCGGTAACAACGATGTTCTGCGTGCCGTTGATGGCCGCAATCTCGGGTTCCGGCATCTCGGGCAAATCAATTTCGGCTGTCGCCTCTTTGCGGATCTTTGCGCCCTCAATCGTGACGAATGACGGACAGAACCCTTTGACGCAGGAATAGTCCTTGTTGCAGGACGACTGGTCGATTGCGCGCTTGCGCCCCAAAGGGGTCTCGACCGGCACGATGGAAACGCAGTTGGACTGCACTCCGCAATCGCCACAGCCTTCGCAGATATCGGTGTTGATAAAGACCCGTTTATCAGGATCAGGGAACTGGCCACGTTTCCGGCGGCGGCGCTTTTCGGCGGCACAGGTCTGTACATAAACGATGGCCGACACACCCTTATTTTTGCTGTATTTTTTCTGAACCTGCGGCAAGTCATCGCGGGTATGGATGTCGATCCCTTTGGGATAGCTGGCAAGGTCGATCTCTTCCTTGTCATCATAGACCATCGCCACATGTCGCACGCCCATTGCCAGCAGTTCGTGGCAAATCTGGTCTGCGGTCAAATCACCATCGTTGCCCTGCCCGCCGGTCATGGCGACCGCATCATTAAAGAGGATCTTGTAAGTGATATTGGTGCCCGCCATCAGCGCAAAGCGGATCGCCTGCACGCCGGAATGGTTGTAGGTGCCGTCGCCCATATTCTGGAAGACATGGTCGCGGGTGGAAAACGGGGCCTCGCCCACCCAGTTCGCCCCTTCGCCCCCCATCTGCGTGAAACCGACCGTTTCGCGGTCCATCCACTGCACCAGATAATGGCAGCCGATGCCGGCATAGGCGCGCGACCCGTCGGGCACCTTGGTGGATGAATTATGCGGGCAGCCAGAACAGAAGTAGGGCGTGCGTGCCGCCAGTTCGGGCATATTGTCCGCCCGTGCGGCCTCTTGCAGCGACGCCAGTCCGGCACGCACCTTGTCAGAGGCGTGCCGTTCCTCGATCAAGACCTCGCCCAGCCGCAAACCGACCAGCACAGGGTTCAGATCGCCCTTGCTCTGGAACAGGACTTCGCGCCTGCCGTTCTTGACAGCATCGCCCTTGTGCCAGCCGTAAACGCGCCTTCCTGCGCGATTGTCAA